>JAYVXN010000376.1:0-4184 GCA_043785085.1 Bdellovibrionales bacterium
TGCGGAAGCAGACTTTAAAATTCACGTGGATGAGCAGAGAATCACTAAAGCGGCCGCCACAAAATGGCCACTGTTTTATCACGCAAAACCGGAGCGCAAATGAGTGCCAAACTAACCGCCCAACAATCAGCCGATCAAACTGCCGATGTCGCGATCGTTTCAGCCTACGGGCGCGGGCAGTGGCTGGCCCAAGAACTCGCTAGCCAAGGTTGGAGTGTCACTTTGATTGATACGAGCGATGAACTTGGCAAATGGCAGCCCGAAGATTTTGAAGGTCCGTTTGGATTATTTGAAACCAATGAGATCGGCGAATCCCAACGCGCAAGATTTGGTGCGGATGAAGAAGCTCATTTGGTGGCGCAAGGTTTGGTGCTTTGGCTCGGCGATGGACCTTTGGAGCTGAAGAGCGAGCTCACCGATTTTTATCTTGATCAGCGCGGAGTGCCGACGTTTGTGCGTGAGTATCTCAGGCATGAGGGGAGCTTTAGTCGGCGAACCAGCGAAATGAAACAAGTGCGTGAACTGGGCTTTGAAAAAAATTGGCTTGCGGCATTCGCACATCAGTATGCGGCCAATGTGTACCATGAAAACTTTCAAGCTCTCCAGAGCGGTGAGCCGGCTCCCGTATTTACCTCTCTCCGTATGCGCGGGGCAAGTGGGTCAGGCTTGGCTCAATCATTAATGCTTTGCCAAAAATCTGGCGTTCGCTTGGTTCGCAAGGCCAGCATTGCCGATGCGAGGTTTAATGGCAAAGATCTCGAAGCTTTGGAAGTGGTGGCAGAACGCTCGGGAGTGGAACGGGCGAAATCATTTGTGTGGATGGTCACATCTGAAGAGAGTCAGCGTTTCAGTGCGCAGGTGAAAGAAAAGATTTTTCCCAATGGCTATATTTCTCCAGCTTGGAGCTGGCTCAGATTTCGAATCTCCATGAAGGCGACGCCAGCAACTGAAGTTTTGCCGCTCTCTTGCGTTTTACTGCGTGATTCACATTTACCTTGGGCCCACCAGAATTTTTTAATTTTGCGGCGGACACCGATCGTGGGAGAAGTGGACATTTGGGTGAGAATGCCGTCGTGGGCGCGCTTTGATAAACCCTACCTTGAAAATCTGGGTGAGCAGATTGTGCAGGAATTAAAGCTCAGGATTCCCCTGTCTGAACCACAAGTGAAAGCCCGGCCCGCCGAATACACTGAAAATTACAGTGAATTGGGGGCGGCCCGATTTGCGGTTTACGGAGCTGAGCAACTGGCGAAATTAAATGCGATCTATCATCGCAACTTGTTTTTTGCGGGCCCTGAACAGTGGACCTCCTTGGATTGGAATGGCTTATTCAGTTGCAGCCAAAGAACCTTAAAAGGTCTTCAACATCTCAAAGCGCAGCGCGATGCCGCTTTAGCAAAGCAGGCACCGAAAAATCCGGAAAGTGGGGCTGCACCATGATCGATCGTTATACGCGTGCACCGATGGGTGCAGTCTGGACTCTTGAAAATCGGTTTCAGAAAATGCTCGACGTGGAAACCGCGGTCGCTGAAGCGCAAGCGGAATTGGCCTTGATTCCGAAAGAAGCCGCACGTCTTATTAAAAGCAAAGGCAAGTTTTCAGTGGCGCGCATCCTTGAGCTGGAAAAAACCACCAAACATGACGTGATTGCCTTTGTTTCAAATGTCGCTGAAAATGTCGGCCCTTTAGGCCGCTTTGTGCATTTTGGCATGACGAGCTCAGATGTCTTAGATACCGCCATGAGCCTCCTAGTTCGCGATGCCGGCGAGCTTTTACTTGATTCGCTCTCGCGCCTGCAACTAGCATTGCAAGCGCAAGTCACCGCACATGCCCAAACCTTGTGTGCTGGCCGCACACATGGCATGCACGCCGAACCCACGACTTTTGGGATGAAAATGGCGGGCTTTTTGGCGGAATTCGAGCGCCATCACCTGCGTCTCGAACGCGCTCTCGATGAAATGAAAATCGGCAAGCTCAGCGGCGCTGTGGGCACTTACTCAACACAAGATGAAAAAGTCGAAGCTCTCGTTTGTCAGAAGCTAGAGCTCACGCCCGAGAAGATCGCGACACAAGTGATTCCGCGTGATCGCCATGCGGATATCATGACGGCACTGGCGATTTTTGGCGGTGGCCTGGAGCGACTCGCCGTTGAGCTTCGCCACTTGCAGCGCAACGAACTCAGTGAGGCCATTGAAGGATTTTCGAAAGGCCAAAAAGGCTCAAGTGCGATGCCACATAAGAAAAATCCGATCAGTGCCGAAAATCTCACAGGTTGTGCTCGGCTTCTCCGCTCCTATGCATTGGCGGCGCTGGAAGATATTGCGCTTTGGCATGAACGCGATATTTCGCATTCAAGTGTTGAGCGGGTGATTTTTCCAGATGCCTTTATCGTTGCTGACTATGCTTGTGATCGCATGGCGGTATTGATCAATGGTTTGGATGTGCAACCGGTGCGCATGCGTGAAAACATGGCACTCTCAAAAGGCCAGCTCTTTAGTTCACATTTGCTTTTGGCACTAGTTGAAAAAGGTTTGAGCCGCGAAGAGGCCTACAGTAAGGTGCAGAGCTTAAGTCACGATTTGCAAGAAAAAGACACTTTAGAATCTGCGGCCTACAAAGATTCGCAGGTGGCAAAGCTTCTAAGCAAAAAAGAAATCGCCGATATCTTTTCTGGGCGAAAGCACATTGAGTCGATCGCGCGAGTTTTGCAAAATGTTGGTTATATGTCGGCTCCAGAAAAGAAGCCAGAAAAGAAGCCAGAAAAGAAGCCAGAAAAGAAGCCAGTGAAGTCGACAGCGAAGTCGACAGCGAAGACGCCAGTGAAGTCGACAGTGAAGTCGCCGACGAACAAGAAGAAGAGGACAAATGGCATATCAAAAAGGTGAGCTTGTCTATGAGGGTAAGGCCAAACGCATTTATTCCGTAATTGGTCACGCTGATCTCATCTGGCAAGAATTCAAAGACAGTTTGACGGCCTTCAATGCTTTGAAAAAAGGCGAGTTTGAGAACAAAGGAGCTCTCAATCGCAAGATCACCTCGCTCGTTTTTCGCTTTATGAATAAAAAAGGCATCAGTAATCATTGGGTCGCTGATGTCGGCACGCGTGATCAGATCACGAAAAAGCTTGAAATGCTCAAAGTTGAAGTGGTGGTCCGCAATATCCTAGCTGGCTCGACCGCGAAAAAATTTGCAATAACGGAGGGCACACCGCTCGAAAAGCCCCTCACTGAGTTTTATTACAAAGATGATCAGCTCGCTGATCCTTTTATTAGCGACGAGCAAGCCCTGATGCTCAAAATAGTGCCGCAACAAAAAGATCTCGAGGATCTTAAGCGTCTGGCTCTGGAAGTGAATCGCGGTTTAATTGAATTTTTTGCGGCCGTCGGCATTGATCTCGTTGATTTTAAAATTGAATTCGGTCGTTTGCCTGGTGGGCAAATTCTTTTGGCTGATGAGATCACTCCGGATTCGTGCCGATTGTGGGATCAGAAGACCAAAGAAAAAATGGACAAGGATCGCTTTCGTCGCGATCTCGGCAATGTGAGAGAAAACTACGAAAAAGTCTGTGAATTACTGAAAAACCAATGGGAGACACGCGTATGAAAATCGGTGTGAAGGTAATGCCGCGTAAAGAAGTTTTGGATACCCAAGGTCGAGCTGTTGAGCACACTCTGAAACAGAATGGTCAAAAGATCACCGCCTGCCAAGTCGGACGCTATATCGTTTTGGATTTACCCGAGTCTAATCCGGAAAAGGCTTTGCAAATGGCCCGCTCGATGGCCGAAATCGTGTTACATAATCCGTTGATTGAAAACTTCGAGTTGGAAAAACTGTCATGAAGAAAGTCGGAGTTTTACGCTTTCCTGGGACCAATTGTGACCGCGATGTGTTCCAGGCGCTTGAAAAATCTCAAGAAAAAAATGGCCTGAAACCCGAATGGCTGTGGCATGCCGATCAGTTTGCCAGCAGTGATTATGCGGCTCTTTTTCTTCCCGGTGGTTTTAGCTATGGTGATTACCTTCGGGCCGGTGCTTTGGCCGCGCGCTCGCCGGCGATGAAGTCTGTGAAAGAGGCGGCGGCCAAAGGCACGCCGGTTTTAGGAATTTGCAATGGCTTTCAGATTCTTTGTGAGGCCGGGCTTTTGCCTGGAGTCTTGATTCGCAATAAGTCTCTGCGCTTCATTG
>JAYVXN010000377.1:0-13161 GCA_043785085.1 Bdellovibrionales bacterium
CGAGTTTTACCTTGTAAAGTGGGAATATATTGTGCAAACGCCCCCTCAATGCGTGAAGCGTGGATGGTCAAATCATAATGGCGCATGCATTGGAGAAACATCCCTTTAGACGGCTTTTGCCCGGAATAAGGATCAGAGTCAGAACCGACCACCATCATAATGGCATTCACCATCGCTTCGTGTGCGGCGGCAAAGTCGCCCGTTTTACAATTGTCGCCAAGGATGCTTTTATCAACGATGTCTCTCAGGGATTTGCGGTTGCTGTCGGTCTGTAGAAATGAATTCATTTCTTTAGCGAGCTTCTGCATGGCTTTATCATTTTCATCGCCAGTGCAGCCGACAAAAAAACTTTGTTGATAAAAGAGTTTATGTAGCGGCTGTTTTTTTATCCCGTAGAGTTGATAAGCATTCTTTCGCTCGTTGTAAGCGTAACGTAGAAGCAGGCGTTGCTCGGGCATTTGTTGCTCGATATCCATGATCAAAAAATGTCCATGAAACGGTTCGTGCAGCGTGACGCGGCCGTTGGAGGTTTGGGTTTCCCAGATATCGATGGATCCATCGCCATCAGTGTCTTGCCAAAATGTCGTTTGTTTATCACTCACCAAGAGTTGGCGGACCACCAATCCTTTTTCGTTCAGGCGCTCCCACACATGATAGGTGTGGCCACCGATTGGCATGACCTTGGCCTGAATGCGATTGAATGCGGCGGTGCTTTTTTTTTGTGGGACTTTTATTGATTTAGTTTGTGCTTGCGAACTAAAACTGAATCCAAGCGTTAAAAGCAAAATTAGTCCGCGCATTTCGTATCCTTTTTAATGACTGAGGATGCTTTAGACCTATCGGACAAATGCTGCGTCATATTTAGAGACAAAATTGCAAATGCAATTCAAGCGTGTTTCAAAATGAGACACGCTTGAATTAAGGTGTCGCGCGTGCTACAGCAAGGATTTTTAGGCGCTCTGCTCCGAACTAGCTCTACCCCAATGTTGCATAAACTTTCGGTCGGAATCTCTGACGCTTGCTCCAGAAGCCCGAATCTGACGACTTGCTCAGAAAATCTGGACTCAACATACGGTGTACGTACGCCTCGTCCAGATTTTCCTGCGCGAGCCGCCACCTTCGGGCTTCTCGAGCATTCCGAATCGAAAGTTTATGCAACATTGGGGTATACACAGATTCATTGCCGGGATTCACTAATCCTAAGGTAATTTCCTTATCGACTATGCGCAAAGGGAGAATCTGATACTGCTGAAGAATTTGTTTTGGAATCAATTGCGCAAAGTCTGAGACCTGTGGGTTTTGTGTGACATCGTGGAGCTTCAAGGCCGATGAGCCGCTTAATTTTTGCAGTCTTCTCGCCAGAACCCTTGAGAGATTGACGCAAAATTGGCCGAGATTAAAAAGTTGCTCGACGATGTTTTTGTTCAAGCGATAAACCAAGGTCGGCCGGGTGGCTCTGGCAGACAAGGAGTGCGGAGTTTTGAGAAGCAGCGAAACCTCAGAGATTCCTTCGCGAGCATCGACGCTGATCAAGTGGCTCCAGCCGGAGGAATGATCAATGGGCCGACAAAGTTCAATACTGCCAGAATGCACGAAATAAAAAAACTGACTTTCTTCACCGGGATTAAAGAGAAACTCGCTGGTTTTGAGTGGCACCTCTTCAAAATGCGGCACCAATTGATCAAGGATGTGCTCATGAATTTGCTGAAAGTAGTGACTTTGCAACAGAAAAGATTTGAGGTCGATTTTCTCGGCGGCAGGGCCCGTTTCTTTTTTAAGGCGATGGCTGCCGCTTGGCGGATTCGCGTAGAGCTGCAGCAGTTTTTTTTCAAAGTGATGAAAATCGGCTTCACCAATTAAAGTTAAATTCAGATGAGTTTTCCCAAGATTAGTTTTGAATGGATGAAAGTCTAAAGCGATCGCTGCTGGATCACGGCCGTCGCAATTTCCGTAAACCCCTGGCCACCACGGTGAGGGGCAATAAAAGCCGGCTGATGTTTAATGCGCGCGAGAAAATTTTGCAGATTGGCGACGGCAAAAGAGTTTTTAAAGAACGCAAACATCGGCTCGTCATTGGGTGAATCTCCTGAGAAACCAAACTTTTCATTATCGCGATCGAGATCCATGCCATATTCAGTTTTCACAAATTCACGACACATACTGAGTTTGTCGTAATTACCGAACCAACCATTGACGTGAATCGAACTCACTTTGGCAACGGCTCCGGCTTTTTCAAAGATTTGGACAATCTTATCAATGTCTTGATCTTTCAAGGGAGGTACATCTTCGCAGAAATCGATGGCCAAATCCATCAGGCGTGAAAATTGATCAGAGGTAACGGCACTGCCAGGGACTTGCTTGAGTACGTCATCGCGGATTTTGTCGAGCTTGCGGCGATTTTCAATTTGGGTTTTTTCGTCAAAGGCGAATTTGCGTTTCATTTTTTTTTCATGGTAGCGAAAGTACAAGCCGCCGTTTTCGCCGACCACGCCATCCACCGGCCAAAAGCGGGCAATCATTTCGCACCATCCCGCTGGACGCCCCGTTACTGGAACAACTTTGATGCCTGAATCGTGAAGCTTCCATAAAGAAGCGTAGGCCTCGGCACCCAGCAGGCCGTCGTCGGTGAGGGTGTCATCAATGTCAGTGAAAAAGATCTGAATTTGCGAGTTCTTGAATTCTGACAATGGCTTCATCACCACCTCCACTTTAATATATTTAATATAATTTAATATATATAATAGAGGGCGCAGTGCAGAGTTCGCGACTAATTTTCTCGAGCTTGACAATATCGGCCGATGACCTGCGTCAAAAATTTCCGCTTGCAAGCGCATGAATTCCCCCCCATTTTAATTTGGAATGAGACTTCATTAGGCCTACCTCCAAGGTCGAGCCTGAATTCAACCTAGAACGCATCTGGAATTGCATAAATGCAAAACCTGGAAGAATAAATGGCAGCTAAGCAGAGCCGAGGCGCAGCAAGTAAAAAATTGGTTATTGTCGAATCTCCGACCAAAGCAAAGACCATTCGAAAGTTTTTGGGCAAAGACTATATCGTTGAGTCGTGCATGGGACATGTCCGCGATTTGCCGCAAAGTGCGAAGGACATTCCGGAGAAATTTAAAAAGCAGCCGTGGGCGACCTTGGGCGTTGACGTCGATCACGACTTCGAACCGGTTTATTGCGTGCCGAAAAACAAAACAAAAATTGTTAAAGAATTAAGAGAAAAACTCGCCCTGGCTGATGAAATCATCCTGGCGACGGACGAAGACCGTGAAGGGGAGTCGATCAGCTGGCACCTTGTTGAATTACTGAAACCTCGTGTGCCTTTTCGCCGCATGGTTTTTCATGAAATCACCAAAGAAGCTATTCAAAACGCGCTCAAAGAATTTCGCGACATCGATCTAAACTTGGTTAAAGCGCAAGAAGCGCGGCGAATTTTGGATCGCATTATCGGCTATACGCTTTCGCCATTGATTTGGAAAAAAGTCGCCTATGGGCTGTCGGCTGGCCGCGTGCAATCCGTCGCCGTTCGCCTGATTGTTGAGCGCGAACATGAGCGCTTGAAATTTAAGAAAGCGAATTATTGGGGAATTGAAGGTCATCTCGATAAAGATTCCATTGGCTTTAACTCGCATATTATTTCATATCAAAACAAGCGCGTCGCCACCGGCAAAGATTTTAACGCCGATACCGGCAAGCTTTTTGATGATCGGCTCAAAGAAGTGATCGCATTTGATGAAGCGAAAGCTGAATCGGTGCGAAAATCTTTGCAGAGCCAATCTTGGAAGGTGAGCGAAGCCGAAAAAAAACCGGTTTCACGACAGCCGCCGGCCCCATTTATTACTTCGACGTTGCAACAAGAAGGCAATCGCAAACTGGGATTGAGTGCCCGCGAAACGATGCAGGTCGCACAAAGCCTCTATGAAAAAGGCTTTATTACTTATATGAGAACGGACTCAACCACGCTCTCATCACAAGCCTTGCAGTCTTCACGTAAAAAAATTCTTGATCTTTATGGCAAAGAATTTCTTCCGGATGAACCCAGGACTTACAAGGGAAAAAAGGCCAAAGGTGCCCAAGAAGCACACGAAGCGATTCGCCCCGCGGGAACGGAATTTCTCACTCCAGATGAAACTGGCCTAACAGATCAGCCTTTTAAATTATATGAGCTGATTTGGAAGCGCACCATGGCTTCGCAAATGGTCAATGCGCGCCAGCTACAGGTGATCGTGCGTTTTCAAGTCGGTGAGGCACTCTTTGGTGCGAGTGGCATGTCGATTGAGTTTCCGGGATTTTTCCGCGCCTATGTCGAAGGCAGCGATGATGAATCCGCAGCTCTAGAAGAAAAAGAAGTGCGCCTGCCGGCCTTGAAAGTCGGCGATGTGGTGAAATGCCATGAAATTATCACGACCGACCATGAGACAAAACCGCCAGCGCGTTTTACTGAAGCGAGCCTTGTGCAGACCATGGAAAAAGAAGGCATTGGTCGCCCCTCTACTTACGCTTCGATTATTGGAACGATTATTGACCGCGGTTATGTGCGCAAAGCCGGTAATGCCTTGACGCCGACTTTTACCGCCATGGTCGTGGCGAAACTTTTGAGCCAGCACCTTCCACAGTACGTGGATACGGCATTTACCTCGGAGATGGAAAAATCTCTGGACGATATCGCCGATGGGGACTTGGATAATATTAAATACCTGAAATCTGTTTACTTCGGGGAAAAAGGCTTAAAAAAACAAGTGGAGAATCAAGAAAAGAAAATTGATCCCACTGAAGCCCGCTCGATCCGCTTTGAAAATCTGACGGATTTGGATTTTCGTGTCGGTCGATTTGGCGCTTATGTGTGCCGTCCGGATGGCGATGCTGAGTCGGGTGAAGTCTGCGCTTCGCTTCCTGATGCGCAAGCCCCTGGCGATATCACCGCTGAAATTGCCAATAAACTGATTGATCAAAAAATCAATGGCAATGATGCACTTTGCAAGCACCCGATCACAGGTGAGCCGATTTATGTTTTAACGGGCCGCTATGGTCCTTATGTTCAGCTGGGTGATGCGACCGATGAGAATGCGAAGCCAAAGCGAGTTTCGATTCCTCCTGGGATTCCGGTTGAAAATGTGGATTCGGCCCAGGCGCTGCAGCTATTAGAATTGCCGCGCACTCTGGGTCAGAATCCTGGAACTGGCAAAGACGTGAAAGTTGGTTTAGGCCGTTTTGGTCCTTACATTGTTCATGAAGGTGACTTTCGCTCGATTCCGAAAACCGATAATTTGTTTACCATCGAACTGGCGCGCGCACTCGAAATCATGGCGCAGCCGAAAAAAGGCCGCGGCCGCGCTTCGGCTCTGAAGGAGCTTGGTAAACTTCCTGGCAGCGAAGAAAATATTTCGGTTTTTAATGGCAAATATGGGCCCTATATCAAAGCTGGAAAGACGAATGTGTCTTTACCGGAAGATCTTACGCCGGAGACCGTAACGTTGGAGCAGGCGATTAAGTTAATCGAGGATAAAGCGGGTCCAGCGACCAAATCTGCAAAGGGGCCGACTAAAGAGAAGAAAGCAAAAGCAAAGAAAGAGCCGTCTGAGCCGATCGCGGCAAAGCCAGCCAAGGTGAAAATTACGGCTCGTCCAGCTTTAACCGGCAAAGCGGCCAAAAAACCAACTGCGGGTAAGACTGTAAAGAGCAAAGAAAAAGCCGTCACCGCAAAGAAGGCTCCGGTTAAGAAAGCAGTTGGCAAACGAGCCGCCCAATAGGGCGTTTAGCTTTTCGACAATAGGGAAAAAAGGTTATAAAAAGGCCTGATTCAGGCCTCCCTTGACTGATATAAGCCAAGAATCTTGCGCACTTGGTCTGCCGTCGTGTATTCTTGTTGCGGCCCCATTATGGCAAAAATAAAAATCAGGAAATCTATTCGAAGCTTGCTCAAAGAAGCCCCGAGCAGTCAGCTTGAGCTACCGATTGCGCGTGAGCTGCAGGCTGATCGCAATTTTCATAAGGGCGGTCGCAGTTTTTATTTTTTCGACTTCGATGACAATGTGGCGTTTCTCTCGACACCGATTTTCATTTTTCACAAAGAAACTGGGCGTGAGGTGAAACTCTCCAGTGGCGAATTTGCGCAACATAATCGGGCCATCGGCGTTGCCGGCACCTACGCCGATTATAAAATCGATTTCAACGATGTGACCGGTTCATTTCGTTGTTTTCGTGACCAGAATTTTTCGGCTCTGCAGAGGCTTCTCGGAAGAAAACAGGGTTTTGTGCAAGATTTGGCTTCGGCTTTAGGGTTTCCGGATCTGCACTGGAAGGGTCCCTCGTGGTCGTGCTTCTACCACGCAGCTATGAATCAGCGCCCAGTTTCAGTCATCACGGCTCGCGGCCATCATCCGGAGACAATTAAAAATGGTATTCAGCTTTTTGTTGATCGTGGATATTTGCCGCGCGATCCGAATTATCTCAGCATTTATCCGGTGACTAATAAAACTGTGCGCTCTGAATTGGGCGATCCAGAATTTAAAATGTCAGTTGCCGCATTGAAGAAATCGGCAATTCGCGCTTCGGTCGAAAAGGCCATTGAAGCTTATGGTCATAATCCCTATCACCGCTTTGGAATGTCAGACGATGACCCCCACAATATCGAACTGATCGTCGAAGCCATGACTCAATTAAAAAATAAATACCAGGATATGTCGTTTTTTGTCATCGAAACCCAGGCAGGGAAGTCAGTGAAATGGGAAGTTTATCCGGATCACACTGAGGCCACAATGTGTGCAGAAAACAAACAAGTTGCCGTGTTTGAGCAGCTCAACCTGATCTTTTGAGAGAAAAACCTCCGCCCACTTGCCAAATCCTAACAAAACTCGCACTGTTAAATAGTGCAATGCGTTATATTGTGCCGACAACGATCCATACGAAAGAAGGTTAGTATGGAGTGTGTCACATTAGCGATTGCGACTCTCATCGCTTCTTCAAGTGCTTTTGCAGCAGCCGTTGATTGTCGGCAAGAAGCACTGGACGCAGGTTTTGCACAAGCTGTTTTATCCGGTCGAATTCATCACTGTAGTCCCGACCCGTTGAGTTTTGAATCTTCCGCAACCACTTATGTTTTCGCGCGCGATTGTGTCGGTTTTTGACGCAAAACCGAATAAATTTCTTTATTCAACTTTATTCAACTTTATTCAACATTGGGGTTTAGTGCTCACTCGGCGTTCGTCCTGAAGCTTTGCGGCAGTCCTTAATCAGGACTACACGAAGTGAAAAAAAACTCTGCAGCGTGTAGTGATCTTCCGATGATATACATACGAAAACCCTGTGCTATAGTTAAAAGAAATCCCCGAACGCTTGAAAGGTCATCATGATGAAACTCACCTCGGTTCTGCAAAAAGCTACAATTCGGCTTTTCCTAACTGCTCTGCTTGTTGCTCCGGCTGTCAGCCACGCAGCGGTTTTGACTTGTCCGGCCCTAGACAAAATTGAACAAGTTTTTCTGAACCAGCATGTGACTTTCAATACTTTGAACGAAAATATTGAAAACCATACGGTTGATCAGTATATCAAGCACCTAGATGCTGCGAAAATTTACCTGCAAAAAGGTGATATCGCGACAGTGAAAGCGAAAATGAAAGGCATTTTTGCGCAGCTCAAAAAACCGAATTGCGCGGCGATTGATGATGTTCAGGCGCTGTTGTTGAAGCGAGTCGAAGAGCGCATGGCCTTTGCGAAGAAGACTCTTGAAAATAAGAAATTTAAATTTGAAGAAAAAACTGAATTGCTTCTTGACCCCGAATCGCGTGACTTTCCAAAAGACGCTAATGAGGCAGATAAATTTCAAGCCAAATATATTCAGTTTCAAGTTTCAAATTATCTAGCGACAAAAATGCCTTTGGAAGAGGCCAAGGGCAATGTTGTTCGCAACTATGAGCGGACCTTAAAGCGCATTAAAGAAACGACTCAAGAAGACCTCTACGCTAGCTATCTCGATGCTTTTGGCCGCGCACTTGACCCGCACTCAAGCTTTTTCTCTCGTGACTCTTTAGAGGATTTTGAAATTCAAATGGGCCTTTCACTTGAAGGCATTGGCGCCACTCTCAGCTCGCAAGATGGCTTCACCGTCGTTGAGCAGCTCATTGATGGAGGCAGCGCCAAGTCTTCTGGCCTCGTACAACCACAGGATAAAATCGTCGCTGTCGGACAAATGAAAACTGACGGGACTCCAGCAGAAATGGAAAACGTCGTGGAAATGGACCTTCGCGATGTGGTTCGTCGTATTCGTGGAGCGAAGGGGACCAAAGTCGTTTTGACACTCCTGCGTAAAACCGCGCAAGGCAAAGAACGTGTGAATGTCACTTTAGTGCGCGATAAAATTAAGCTTGAAGAAGATGCTGCCCAAGTTCACTTTGTTGAAAAAGATGTGAATGGCGAGAAAAAGAAAATCGCGATTTTGAATTTACCTTCATTCTACGCTGATGCCCGCCGCGGTGGCCGCTCCAGTGCTACTGATATGAAGACTATTTTGAAAGAAGTCCGTGAGAAGAAAGCGGACGGATTGGTTTTGGACTTATCGCAAAACGGTGGCGGCAGTCTTGATGATGCGGTCCGAATCGCAGGTCTTTTCTTTAAGACTGGCAACGTCGTGAAGCAGTCGTCGCACGATCCTTCGCAAGCCGAATCAGCTTTAGCCGATGTAGATCCGGCCGTTGACTGGAGTGGACCGATGGTCGTTCTCACCAGCCGGGTTTCTGCCAGCGCCTCTGAAATCGTGGCCGGGACATTAAAGGATTATCAGCGAGCAGTGATCGTCGGTGGCGACCATACCTTTGGAAAAGGCAGCGTCCAGTCGGTCGTACCGCTTCCGCCAGGATTAGGTGCCGTTAAAGTTACCGTCGGCATGTTTTTTACACCAGGCGGTTATTCAACTCAGCATCGCGGGGTTGAGGGTGAGGTGACCTTGCCTGGCCCGTTTGCGACCGATGACATCGGTGAGAAGAGTTTGGATTATTCATTGCCGCCGAAAAAGATCCATTCGTTTCTTTCGCCTGATGCCTATGTCACAACTGGAAGTGATGCTTGGAAGAAAATTGAAGCGCCGGTGGTGAATGTATTGAAGCAGAAGTCGCAAGCGCGCGTGAGCAAAAATGAGGAGTTCACAAAGATTGCGAAAGAGCTGAAGAAGTCCAAGGAAAAAGGCAAGATCATCAAATTGGCTGAGGCGTTGAAAGATACTAAAGACAAAAAAGATGAGATTGAGTCGAAGAAAAATCTCAATAAAGACGACAAGACCAAAGAGTATCTTAAGCGTGCAGATATCCAGGAAGCAACGAACGTCGCGGCTGACTTGATTGCTTTGCAGACCGGCCCTTCGGCCCAGTTAACTAAAACAGATACGAAGGCCACGGATAAAGTCAGTGACCCTGCGACTTCTGAGGAGAAGAAAAAAGGCGATCTGTAAAGACTCAGCAATTTCAAATTTTTAGAAGCCTGTGGCCGTAAACCACAGGCTTTTTCATTGCAGCTCCGTCGCGCCTCGCCACACCTGAAAAGCGAACACCCTCCATAGCCATATTTGACAAAGTCCGAACCCCTTAGTACGGCTAATGAATCTGGATAAATAGGGGATTAAATGCGAAAGCAAACCGTTAGTAAAAAAACGCGTTCAGCGCTGCTGCCAAAAGCCGTATCAAAAACTGAAGCAAAAGCTGAGCGTAAGCCAATGCCAAAGGCCAAGAGCAGGCCAGCCAAGCTCGAACTTCCGGATGAGCTGTGTCTGCGCATTCATGATCTAATGGTCCAGTCTCGCGTCTTAGAAGAACGCTTGATTAAAGTCTACCGCACGGGTGATGCCTTTTTCTGGATCGGTGGACCTGGTGAGGAAGCCTTTGGGGTGACTTTGGGTCTTTTGGCGAAAAAGGGTCAAGGCCCTGAGTTTGATTACATGCACCTTCATTACCGTGCGACTCCGACGCTCATGGCTTTTGGCATGACAATGGAAGATAGTCTGCGCCTGCAGATGAATCGCGCCACCGACCCCTCCACCGGCGGCCGTAATTTTTGTAACCATTATTGTTTTCCGCAGTGGAATGTTGTTCCGGTGAGTTCGCCCATTGAAGTGCAATATCCGATGGCGGTAGGTACCGCGATTGCGCAAAAGCGCCGCAAAAACGGCGGTATCTCTATTGTTACCGGTGGCGATGCCGGAACCGCTGAAGGTGACTTCGCCAGCTGCTTAGTTTGGGCCAGTCGTCCGGCTAATCCCTTGCCGATGTTGATCACCGTCCAAAATAATAAAATCGGAATTTCAACTGACTACGAATCTCAGCACGGCGAAAAAAATATCGCCGATCGTGGCAAGGCGTTCGGAATGCGCACGGAGGTCGTCAACGGCAATGATCCGATTGCCTGCTATCTTGCCATCAAAGAGCAAATGGAATATGTGCGAAAATATAAAAAACCACTGCTCGCTGAATTTCGAGTTTCGCGGCTCTACGGCCACTCTTCAGCCGATGGTGCTAATCGCCAAACGGGGGATTGTTGCATTGAGCTTTTTGAAAAGCGCTTGATTGAGCAAAAGCTGATCACGGCGGCTGATTGCCAAGCCCTGCGTACGAAGTACGATGAAGAGTCACGGCAAGTCGCAGAAAAAGTTCGCTCTGAGCCAGTTCCGCAAGCCGATACCATTTGGGATCACGTCTATGCTGGCAATGAAAATGGCGACTGGAGGAAATTCTAATGGCAACGATGACTCAAGCCATTCGCATGGCTCTACATGTGGCTGAATCCCGCCTCAACGTCACCGATATTTTTGGTGAAGACGTGGGCGCACCGATGGGTGGGGTTTTCACCGCCACGCAAGGTTTAAAGACCGCTTGGAATTCGCCCCTCGATGAACGCGGCATTATCGGCACCGCCATCGGCATTGGTCTCGCGGGTGATCGCTGTGTCGCAGAGATTCAATTTTGCGATTATATTTTCAACACTATCGATCTTTTGAAAATCGCCGGCAACACACTTTGGGCCTCCAATGGGCAATATCATTTGCCGATCGTTGTGATGACTCCGGTGGGTGCTGGTATTCGCGGCTCGATTTATCACTCCCACAGCTTTGATGCGTGGGCCACCCGTCTGCAGGGTTGGAAGGTCGTCATGCCATCGACTCCGCTAGACGCGTATGGTTTGTTGATCAGCGCGGTGAAGGATCCAAATCCAGTGCTGTTCTTGAAGCCGAAGGCCTTGATGCGCGTGCGTGGAGAAGAGCTGATTCCAGGTGAGCCCGCCGATGAGAAACTTTTAAAATCCATGATCGATGCGCCAGTGGGTGATCGCTCCAAGTGGCAGGCAAAGTGGCCGAACTTGGAAGAGTTTGAAATTCCGATCGGCGTCGGTAAAATCACTCGCTCCGGCACCGCTGCGACGGTCGTGAGCTATGGCCGAACTCTGCCTTTATGCAATAAAGTGGCCGATGAATTGTGTGCGCAAGGCACTGAAATTGAAGTCATCGATCTGCGCTCGCTCTATCCGTATGATTGGCAAATGATTAAAGCATCGGTGCAAAAAACCGGTCGGGTTTTGTTTGTGAATGAAGATACTGAGGTCACTAATTTCGGCGAACATTTGGCTTACCGGACGACGTCTGAGTTGTTTTATGAGCTGATGGCAAGGCCTCGGGTTTTGGCAGGTAAGAACGTCCCAGGCATCGGTTTGCATCCGAATCTTGAGGAGGCGACAGTGCCGCACCATGAACATATTTTTCATGAGATGCAGGCACTTCTGGCGGAGACGCCATAGTAGCGGGTTTGCCTACAAAGTAGGCTCCCCGTACTGCCAAAGATATCAGTCTGATCAGTCTGATCAATCTGACCAGACTGACCAGCCTGATTTTCAGCCAGCAACACAAATATGGCTCGATGCCAATCGTCGCTGCCTGCAAGAGACACTCGAAGTAAGTTCGTCATTGACCTGTGATTCTGTTGCTCAGACTGGCTGGAACTCGCATATTGGCTGCTACGATTCTTTGAACTTCTGCGCACTTCCGCGTCTTGAAAAAGATCATATTGTGGCGATTGCCTGGGCCATGCTTTTTGATTCCGATAGCTGGAATTTGGCCGTTCATCTCTCCTCTTGCCTTTGATCATTTCAAGGTTGATTTTGCGGGATGGGCATTTAAAGTGTCACTTTACCTGCGGAGCCCCGGATGAGCACGACCAGAACAAAAGCGAAGACCCCTTTCGATAAATATTTCTATTATAAAGAGGCCGTGCAAGGGCCGGAAAATGACGTGGTGTTCTTGCGCGATACGTATCGTGAACTGCGCGGCAAGGCTCCGGTGTCTTTACGTGAGGATTTTTGCGGCACGTTTTCGATTTGCTGTGAATGGGCGAAACTGAATTCCAAACATCAGGCCTTCGGCGTGGATCTCGATCCGGAACCCATTCAATACGGGAAGACTCATTACCTGCCTGAATTGAGTGCTTCACAACAAGCACGCGTGCAGATTCAAGAGCAGAACGTACTCTCTCCTGATCTTCCGAAAACAGATATTGTTTGTGCGATGAACTTCTCACACTTTATTTTTAAAGATCGCGCGATGATGAAATCTTACTTAATGAATTGCTATAAGACGCTCAACCCAAATGGCGTGATGATCATGGATTGTTTTGGCGGCAGCAAATGTCAAGAGGCCAATGAAGAGCATCATGCGAAAAAAGGCTTTACCTATTACTGGGATCAAGAGAGCTTTGATCCGATCACCAATCACGCGGTTTTTCACATTCACTTTCGGCCTAAAGGGCAGAAAAAAATTGAGAAGGCCTTTAGCTATGACTGGCGGATGTGGACGATTCCGGAGATTCGCGAAATTATGAGCGAAGCAGATTTTAAGCGGACCTGGGTTTACTGGGAAGGCACGGAAGAGAAAACCGGCGAAGGCAATGGCGAATTCACGCGCATGGAAAAAGGCGAGGAGTGCCAGGCGTGGATTGCTTATGTGGTGGGCGAGCGCTGAAATAAAGGAAATCGAATGCTCGGCGTGCGTCGGGCGCGATCGGAGGATGCCAAAGGTATTCACGATGCGCATACAGTTTGAAGATTGGTTAGATTTTTTGAGTTTTCTTATCGATCCAAGCCGCTGGATAGCAACGACTGTAGAAGCTCAAGCCTACATTTAAA
>JAYVXN010000378.1:0-13159 GCA_043785085.1 Bdellovibrionales bacterium
TCGAATTAGCCGCTGGCTAGTCCTTCGGGCTAGCGCCTCGGTCTGACTCAAAATCCGCTGCGCGAAAATGTCTAAGTTATTTCGTCACAGGTCCTTAGTCCTTGGATCGCGCCAATCTTTGATTGGCCTTCGCCACTTTCGCCTTTTGTTGCTTTTTGAATTTCTCAAGCTCTTTGCCGAGGCGAGCCTCGGTTAGGGCAAGAATACGAACCGCAAATAATCCCGCGTTAAAAGAATTGTCCACCGCCATTGTCGCCACCGGCACCCCTTTCGGCATCTGCGCGATGGATAAGAGCGCATCCAGTCCTTGCATTGAGCCGACCATCACGGGTACGCCAATGACCGGAAGTGTTGTGACCGAGGCCACCATGCCCGGTAGATGTGCGGCCCCGCCGGCGCCGGCAATAATCACTTTTAAACCCTGTTCTTCGGCGGCTTGCGCATATTCAAGCATGTACTCTGGCGTGCGGTGCGCACTGACGATTTTAATTTCAAAGCTCACTTTCATTTCTTGCAAAATATCGGCGGCCCCCTGCATGACGGGGAGATCCGAGTCACTGCCCATGATGATTCCGACTAAGGGTTTTGTTTTTTTTGCCATTTGCCGTCCTTCAAAATTAAAGTTTGAATTTCAAACGTGCCAGTTGCAACTTTTGCAAAGCCTTTTCCGGTGTTGCAGCCGTCGCATTTAAATGTCCCATTTTTCGTCCAGGACGATTTTCCGATTTACCGTACCAGTGAAGAGCCACTCCGGCGGGAAGCTGCCACTTCGCTTCACCCGTACGTGAGCCGATGAGGTTATACATGGCGAAGCCGCCATCCAAGATTTTCACTTGGGAAAACGCCAGTCCTAAAACGGCCTTAAGATGAATCGTAAACTGATCTTCACTCAAAGCATTGAGGGTATAGTGACCAGAGTTATGCACGCGCGGCGCGATTTCATTTAGAAGAACTTCGCCACCACTGTCGAATAATTCTATGCCCATCGTACCGACGTAACCGGTCTTTGCCAAAAAGGTGAGAAGCTTTTTTTGTAGTTGGGCTAAGCCAGTGGACGTTTTGAGCGGACCCCTAACCCAGAGGCAGCGCGCGTCTTCTTGAAAAGTCTCTACATAGGGGAGCGCCACGGCTTCACCAAGCCTTGAACGAGCCACCATGATCGCCAATTCACGCTCAAATGGAATCAACTCCTCAGCGATAAAACCCCAGGCATTCGTTTGAATTTCGGAGCGAACATTTTCAAGCTCAGGGCGCGTGCGAATGATAAAAGTCCCATTGCCATCATAGCCAAAGCGACGTTTTTTCAGCACCATTCCTTTTGGAAAATTCTGCAACGCCTGCTCTGCTTGCGCAAACCGATTCACCGGAAAAAAGCGTGCCGTTGGTAAGCCATGCTTCAGAAAAAGGCGTTTTTGCGTGAGGCGATCTTGCAGACGCAACATGTGTTGGGGCCGCGGATACAATCCGACTTTGCTTTCTCGACTGAGTTTGGCCAGGAGCTTAGCATCGAGAAATTCACTTTCAAACGTCGCTAAATCAACCGAAGAGAGAAAGCGTTTCAAATCAGTGGGTGAATCCGTACGGCCTTGCTGCCAAAGGTTGGTGACTTGGGCGGCTGGATCACCCGGGTGTTCCGAGAGTATGGCGGTGGTGATGCCAAGCTCATGCGCTTTGAGCGCGAGCATGCGGGCCAATTGGCCTCCGCCCAGTATTCCCAAGTGTGCTTTGCTCATTTGCTTCCTCATTATCCGGATAATCTTTGACATCTTTTACAAGGTGGGTCAAGAGTCGGAGCATGGGACAGCCTTTACGCCCGGGATTGCAACGCCCGATTTTGAAAAATGACGTGAATTTTCCGGTCTGTATGGCACCTATGGTCGGTCTTAGTCATGTTGCCTTTCGCCGGGTTTGCCGTGGCTTTTTGCCGGCCGGCGCGAACACGATCTGGCCGACCGAAATGCTCAACTCCCGGCGCCTGCCGAGCGAAAATCTCAAGCGCACTGCTGAAACTTTGCGCGACGATTCGGAAAGTCATTTGGTGCCGCAGATTTTAGGCAACGAAGAAAAATTCATTGCACCCAGTGTCGCCCGCTTGGAAGAATGGGGCGCTCGAGGCATCGATATCAATATGGGTTGTCCGGTTAAGAAAGCGCTGAGCCATAATTACGGCGTCGCTCTCATGGGCGATGCAAAATATGCGGCTGAAGTCGTGCGCATCACGGTGCGCAGTTCGCGGCTTCCGGTGTCGGTAAAGTTGCGAGCCGTTTCCGCAACCGAAGAGCTGCTCGATTTTGTGCGTGGTCTTGAAGACGCCGGGGCCTCGTGGATCACTTTGCATCCGCGCACGGCCGAGCAAAAACGCCGCGGCGTTGCCGACTGGTCGCAGATTCAAGAACTGCGCAGTCGAATTTCGATTCCGGTGATTGGCAATGGCGATGTGCAATCGGCGGAGGATGCGCTGGAGCTTTTCGCGGCCACGGGCTGTGACATGGTGATGGTCGGCCGCGCACTGACAGCACGGCCTTGGTTGCTCTGGCAGATTGGCGAAAAACTCGGCTGGCCCAATCCACCTGGAAAAACGGGGCCGGCGCCGCGGACTCCTGAGGAAGAAGGGGCAGCGTACGGTGAGTGCCTGACTCTCTTGGTTTCTTATTTGCGTGAGCATCTTTGCGCAGACGCCGGTTTTTCGGAGAGTCTTGGCCTGCGCAAACTGGCCTTTTACGTTCGCACGAGCAGCCCTTGGCTGCACTTTGGGCATGAGCTTTATTCGCTGATGACTAAAGCTAAGTCTTATGATGAAGCGAGTCGTTCCATGGAAAAGTTCTTTTCAGTGCCGCAGGCTATGACGGCGCGGACGAATCTCAGGCAGTAGTTAACCTGAAACCGCTTTCGCTATTGTCGCTTTTAAGTTAAGAGGGCATCTAATTTCTGTGCCGATTCGAGCGCTGAGAGCTCAGAATAGCCACCCACCAATTGATCATTGATGAAGATTTGTGGGACGGTCATCAGACCAGTGCGTTCTTTTAATTTGGCATATTCTTCAGGCTTGTCATCCATCATGATTTCTTCATAGGAGACACCTTTTTGTGACAGCAGGTTCTTTGCAGCGACACAATAAGGGCAGCGGATTTTAGAGTAAATGACCACTTTAGCCATAGGAGCCTCCGTCCTTCATTATAATTTACTTTCGCATTTTTGCAAAGCAGGATATGCCTTGCCGATCATGTTAAATCCGTGTCCTCTCTGTGTCAGTGCTTCCACGCCCGCTTATTTCACCGACCCGCAAACCAAATGGCTCTATCAACGCTGCCAAATCTGCGATTTGATTTTTAAAAACGCTCAGTTTCATTTGTCGCCAGACGCTGAGCGAGAGCGTTACCAGCAGCATGATAATCAAGAAACTCAGGGCTATGTGGAATTTTTGTCTCCGGTTACACAAGAAGTGCGGCAGCGCTTGGCGCCGCCCGCGCGTGGCCTTGAGTTTGGCTGCGGCCCGGAGCCGGTTCTAGCACGCCTTTTAGAGCGACTGGGGTTTTCTCTGTCTCTCTATGATCCATATTTTTTTCCAGAGTTGCCAAGGGAAGAATTCGCCTTTATCACCTGCACCGAAGCGGTTGAACACTTTTATCAGCCTTCGCAAAGCTTTGCCTTCATCGATCAGTGTCTACAGTCAGAGGGTTTTTTGTTTTTGCTGACCTTAATGCACGATCAGAAAACTGATTTTGCCAGGTGGTATTACCGCAAAGATCCAACTCATGTGTGCTTCTTTAGTGCCGAGACGATGCGGTGGCTCGCCTCGCGATTTGGTTGGTCGCTCATTTCTTGCGGCGAACGCTTAGTGGTTTTGCAAAAGCGCTAGTTTGTATCTGGTCCAGTTGACAGCGCGCGCGCCGGTTGAAACGATGTCTCAATGAAAATCACGGCTTTAATTTTAACTCTTTGTCTCGGCGCGACAGCCCAGGCCGAAATTGTCTTCAGTCCGACCGGAACCTATTCAAGTAACAAAGTTGCTGATACTGTTGGCGGTACCGCAAACACGATCACGGAAACTTCGGCTCAAACCATTGATTTTCGTTTAGGATTAGTATTCAGTACCGGCGCCTGGGTTGGTGGCCTTTATAAAATGGAGAATGCTTCTCTGGGGAGCAGTGCCAACTACACCGGGACAGCCTATGGGCCTAGTCTCGGTTTTTTGCTGAATGGCTTGAACCTGATCGGCACTTATTTTCTTGGGGCCAATCGCAGCTACAACAATAGTGGCACGGTCACCCAGTACACTCCTGGCACAGGGTATCAGATTGACTTAGGCTATTACTTCGCTGTGACCAAGGGATTCGGTCTTGGTCCGCAATTGAGTTACAAGAATATCAAATATACGCAAACCCAAATCGGCGCAGCCCCTGCGACTCCCGACACGCGAGAAGTCACGTCCGTCGATCCCTACGTCGCCATTTTCTTTATTTTTTAAGCAAACCGCGGTGCAGAAGATGCACGGCTTCGTGGCACCGGCTTCGTTGACCCCACTCCAATCAAGGAATATCGTCATTTCATTATCTTAAGGAGTGATGTGAAAGCAAATCTTGCACTTATTACTGGGGCGACTTCAGGATTTGGCCGAGCCCTTGCCGAACAACTGGCTGCGCAGGGCACGGATCTTTTACTGACGGGTCGAAGAGAAAATCGTCTCAAAGAAATTAAAGCAGAGCTTGAAGAGAAGTTTAAAGTCACAGTGACAACACTGTGTTTTGACGTCTCTGACCGAGCGGCATGTGCCTCGGCCATTGAATCTCATGCGGCCCTTGTCGCAAAGGTCGATGTGTTGGTTAACAATGCCGGCCTGGCAAAAGGTGTTGAGCCATTGCACAGCGGAAAAATGGCAGATTGGGACACCATGATCGACACCAACATCAAGGGTCTATTGTACATGACCCGGCTAGTGTTGCCGTTCATGATCAAGCGCCAAAATGGGCATATCGTGAATATCGGCTCGGTCGCCGGCCGCTGGACTTACCCAGGTGGCGGCGTGTAT
This sequence comes from Bdellovibrionales bacterium, assembly GCA_043785085.1. Lineage (GTDB taxonomy): Bacteria > Bdellovibrionota > Bdellovibrionia > Bdellovibrionales > JAMPXM01 > JAYVXN01. Next base: position 5,030 of record JAYVXN010000378.1, read on the forward strand.
TGTGCAACCAAGTTTGCCGTGCGCGCGCTGACGGATTCTTTGCGCCTTGATTTGATGGGCACCGGTATTCGCGTGACCAATATCGAACCGGGCATGGCCGAAACTGAATTCAGCGAAGTGCGTTTGCAAAACAAGGAACAGGCCGCGAAAGTTTATCAGGGAATGAAGGCATTGACGGCTGCTGATGTGGCCGAGACCATCGTCTGGTGTCTACAGCGTCCGGCCCACGTGAATATTCAAGAGTTAGTGATTTTTCCAACAGATCAGGCCGGTGTTGGATTTGTGAGCCGAAAGTAAACTAAGGAGACAGCAATGGAATTCAGAATTGAAAAAGACAGCATGGGCGAGATCAAAGTTCCGGCGGATCGATATTGGGGGGCTCAGACCCAGCGCTCACTCGAGCATTTTAAAATTGGTGGTGATCGCTTTCCACGTGAGATGATTCGTGCGCTGGGCGTATTGAAAAAATCCGCCGCCATCGTCAATCGGGAGCTCGGACTTTTGCCCGAAGACAAAGCAAAATTTATTATCGCTTCGGCAGACGAAGTGATCAGCGGGAAACTCGATGAGCATTTTCCGCTCGTGGTTTGGCAGACGGGCAGTGGCACGCAAACCAATATGAACGCCAATGAAGTGATCGCCAATCGCGCCCTCGAGTTAAAAGGCGAGAAGCTCGCTGGCAAGGGCATTCATCCGAACGATGATGTCAATAAAGCCCAATCTTCAAACGATACTTTTCCAACAGCGATGCATATTGCTGTCGCTGAGCAAGTGACCCATCGCTTGCTACCGATGGTGAGCAAATTACGCGATGCTTTGAAAGAAAAGCAGGGTCAGTTTCAAAATATCGTGAAAATCGGCCGCACCCATTTGATGGATGCGACGCCATTGACGTTGGGTCAAGAATTTTCTGGATATGTGGCGCAACTCGATTTTGCCTTAAAGATCATCAATGCAAACCTACCTGGAGTGTTGGAGCTGGCTCTTGGCGGTACCGCTGTCGGCACTGGACTGAACACGCATCCTGATTTCGCTGTTAAAGGAGCCCAGCAAATCGCCAAAGAAACAGGCCTGCCATTTAAGACGGCCGAAAATAAATTTGCTGCTTTGGCAGCTCATGATGCTTTGGTGCAGATGAGCGGAACGCTAAAGACACTCGCCTGTAGTCTAATGAAAATTGCCAATGACATTCGTCTCATGGGCAGTGGGCCGCGTTCTGGCATTGGTGAATTGAATCTGCCGGCCAATGAACCGGGCAGCTCCATCATGCCGGGTAAAGTGAATCCGACGCAAAGTGAGGCCATGACCATGGTGTGCGCGCAAGTGATCGGCAATGATATGGCGGTGGCGGTGGGCGGAGCGACCGGGCACTTTGAATTGAATGTCTTTAAGCCCGTGATTGTTTTCAATGTTTTAAATTCGATACGTCTCTTGGCTGATGCCTGTGATAGTTTCACGATTCATTGTGTTCATGGCATTGAGCCAAACCTGAAGCAGATCAAAGCGCATGTTGATAATTCTCTTATGCTGGTGACGGCGCTGAACCCGCATATTGGCTACGACAATGCCGCGAAAGTCGCGAAGTATGCGCATGAAAATCAAACCACGCTGAAAGCGGCAGCGCTGAAGCTGGGGCTTTTAGATGAGCGCAAGTTTGATGAAGTGGTGCGGCCGGAGCAAATGATTGGCCCTCTTAAATCATGAGGGGCAAAATCTGTGTATTTTGCAGCGCCAGCAGTGGCCTTCGGCCCGAGATTTTTACTTGGGCAACGGAGTTCAGCGCCGAACTGGCGCGAAGAAAAGGTGAGTTGATTTACGGTGGCGGTAAATCAGGACTCATGGGCCATTTCGCTGACGAAATGCTTAAACGCGGCGGCGTCGTCAGAGGTATTATTCCCCGGCATTTAGCAGAAACCCGCGAAGTCATGCATCCTGGCTGCACGGAAATGGTGACCGTTGAGGACATGTTTCAGCGCAAAGATCTGATGATGAAAAAGTCAGATGCCTTTGTGATATTTCCGGGGGGATTTGGCACCCTGGACGAAGCTCTGGAAGTCATCACCTGGAAAGTCCTTGGACAACATCAGAAACCGATCGTCTTTGCTAATTTGGGTGACTTCTGGACGAGTCAATTGAAAGTATTTGAAGAACTTGCCGGCGAGGGTATGATTTCAAAGGACGGCCTGAAGAGTTTTTCGATCGCAAAGTCCCTGCCGGAAATCTGGCAGCAATTGCATGAAGGATGATAGTCTTGAAAGCAGCTCAGCTTTTTGAAAATGAGAAACTCAAGTGGATGGCGGATGAGAATATTCGTCCGTATGTTTTTGTCCGCAATGAGAATCGCATCAAAAAGCCAGGAGACCTGCATCGCGAATTGGATTGGTTTCCGCACAAAGTCGTTTATAAAAACCCGTTGGAAATGGATGAAGTCGGCTTTGCCGATGCCATCATGAATCTCGAAGCGAAAGCTTTTGGCCCCAGTGGCATGGCAATGCCGCGTTGGGTGTTCTATGACTGTGCCATTGTGCCGGGCTTCGTCGCTGGCTTTGCGGCCCGCACGGCAGCCCTTCCTGAGGCGACAAAAAAAGCTCTCGATATCAATGCGAAGAATGAATGGACGCCGCTGTCTTTGTTTATCATCATTCCGACGATGTCGAATCAAAATGAATGGGTCGCGCATAATTTGTGCTCGGCCAATTCGATCTTGCCCAAAGAAGCGCAGTATTATGGGATCGGTTTTATTTCAAAGGCTTTTGGTCTTTGGTATGCCAATGTCCAAACTTGTTGCGGGATGACGCAGTGGACATCACCCTCGGTTCGATTACATGCGCATTATGGTGATTTTGAGGTCCTGACGTCTTTTACGCCGGTTCATTCTTTTTCCCGGACTTTGACATATCGCTTAACAGTTCGGCCAAAAGTTTGGTCACAGTTTTTCAATAAATCTGGGCGAAGCAAAATCAGCGAAAAATACCAACCGGCGGGCTTTATGGTTGATCCGACAGATGAGGCCAGCTTGATTGATTTTCAGCGTAAATTGGAGCGCGGCGAAGGTCCTTTTTATATTGACGGACAGGAAACGGTAAGAAAAAACCTAAATGACCCTCTGACAATTTATCATCCCAGATAAAGACGCAGCGAATTCAAATGCCAAGGTGAAACCAGCAAATGCGTCAGGGACCTCGAGTAATGCTGGCCAGCGCTCAGGGTCTTTGATATACTTACCTTTATGAGTGAACAATTGATGACCGAATTACCTGCTGTCGCCCGTAATATCAATCTGCCTTGCAAAAAATGTGGCGTTGAACGCTATCATGTTGTTGTGGCACATACGACGGCACAAAGTGCAAAAGTCAAATGCGAAGTCTGTGGCGCGCAAAAAACCTTCAAATTGCCGAAAGCCCAGGCTCGTAAATCGACCGCGAAGCCGCGTTCAACAAAGTCTCCAAAGATTGACGTTGGTGCGATTTGGACTGAGCTCAATGAGAAAATTGGCGCGGCCAAAGCTCAACCATATAATATGAAAGCCAAATTTGAATTGGCGACTGCCATCAATCATCCTAAGTTTGGCATTGGCTTTGTAACTATGGCCACGAATGAAAAGATTGATGTGCATTTTCAAGAGGGCTCGCGCTCGCTCGTGCATAATCGAACTTAATTCTTAAGCCTATCCGTCATAAGTAAATCCGTCATAAGTGAATCCGTCATAAATGAATCAGTCATAAATGAATCAGTCATAAATGAATCATATGAATTATTGGACTCAAGGGTTGAACCCCGAGCAGGCTGAGGCAGTCCTGCATACAACTGGCCCGCTCCTGATATTAGCTGGCGCGGGTTCCGGTAAGACGACAGTCCTCGTGTCGCGCACTGGCCATTTGTTGGAAAGTGAACTCGCCCAAGCCAAAGAAATCTGTGTTTTGACCTTTACCAACAAAGCCGCGCGTGAGCTCAAGCACCGGGTCGGAGCAAAGATTGGCCCGAGTGCCGCGGACCTGTGGACGGGGACATTTCACTCTTTCGGCTTAAAAATTCTTCGTCGTCATGCCAAAAAAATCGGCCTACCAAGTTCATTCGGCGTGATCGATCAAGGAGATTCCTCGGCCATTCTCAAAGACCTTTTGGTGAACCTCAAAAACGGTGCCAAAGATGCTTTTAAAGTCGAAAAACTTCTGTCGACAATGAACACCTGGCGTGAAGCCGGCCAGCGCAAAGCTAAAAAAGACGATGAGTATGAGGTGATGTGCGAGGTGCTTTTGCCCAAATACCTCAAAAAGCTTGAGTATCTTGGAGTGGTGGACTTTGAGGGCTTGTTACTGAAGCCTCTCGAATTATTTCAAACCCATCCGGAAGTCTTAAGTGAAGTTCAGGAGATGTTTCGATTTATGATGGTGGACGAGTTTCAGGACACCAATAAGACCCAGTTTCGCCTTATTCAAAACATTGTCGCTCCTCACAAAAACCTTGGCGTTGTCGGTGACGACGATCAATCGATTTACGGCTGGCGGGGGGCATGCGTCAGCAATATTCTGGATTTTCCGAAAAGCTATCAGGGCTGCAAAGTGATTCGGCTTGAGCGAAATTACCGTTCGACTCCGGCAATTTTAAATGTCGCCAATCAGGTGATCCAGAAAAATACCACTCGCCATGGCAAGGTGCTTCGGGCCGATCCAAAAGCCGAGCAAGGTAAAAAACCTGAAGTCTTTATTTACGACAATGATGACACTGAATCTGAAGAAGTGGTCCGCCATATTCAGCACTTTAAAGAAAACGATTATAAGAATAGTGACATCGCTATTCTCTACCGCTCAAACGGCCAGGGCGGATTACTGGAAAGTGTGCTGAGGCAAAATCAAATTCCTTACGCAATCACCGGAGCCACTGGGTTTTTCGATCGAAAAGAAGTGAAAGATATTCTCGCGTACTTGCGCTGTGCTTTTCATCCGAATGAGGTTGCCTTTCGCCGCATTATCAACGCTCCACCACGCGGTGTGGGTGATGTCACCATGGATCGCCTGCATGAATTTGCTGAAGAGCAAGGGGTGAAGTTTCATGTCGCAGTTCGTGGCTGGAAGAAGGCGGGCATTCAGCTAAAAATCGGTGAAGGCCTTGAGCGACTTTTTAATACTCTCGATACCTTGGCGGATCATTTGCTGATATCGGACCTCAGCAAAACCCCAGGCGAATTGCTACTGAAACTTCTGCACGATATCGGCTATCGCGATTACTTGCGCCAATCCAGCAAAGATGATCAGTCCCTGCAAAAGCGCTGGGTTATTGTCGAGATTTTCGCGCGTGTGCTAGATAGCTTTATGACTCGTGGCGGACGCACGCTGCAGAGCCTCGTTGAATTCACCGATTGTATGGAATTACGCGACGTCGCAGACGACAAAGATGAAAAAGATCCAACTCCGAAGGTTCAGCTTCTGACTTTACATGCCTGCAAGGGGCTCGAATTTCCCGCCGTCATTATGATCGGCATTGAAGAGGATCTCTTGCCGCACAAAACTTTGGGCAGCGATATCAGTGAGGAGCGCAGACTTTTCTATGTCGGTGTCACCCGCGCCCGAGAGCGACTGGTCCTGACCCGAGCCCGTACGCGTAAACGTTATGGCCGTTTCGTGCCGGTCGCACCCTCTCGTTTTCTGCTTGAAATTCCGTCGGCCTCAATTGAGGTATTCGAATCAGGCTATCGGCCCGTCGGAGAAGTCGAGAAGAAATCACTACTCTCAAATTTATTTAAAAAACTTGAGAGCAATATTGCCTCACAAAAGATTGAGCGAAGCTGATTGCGAGTTTGACCTATCCTAGTACTCTGACAGGTACTTGAGTAGATCTGCGACAATGACCTTTTCTTTCTCGCGAAGCTTGGTAATTTCGGTGAGAAGATCTTGATCGTTTTTATCTTTCATAGAGCCTCCTTCGAGCAAGTCACTCGTCCCGGTACGTGGAGCACGAAGTCAAATCGCCTCCCAACCCCATATTCGACTCGCGTTCACCCATCCTGTACTCGGTCGCCACGATTGGCTGGCCTCTACTGCAATCCTCATTGTAACACTAAAACTGTGTGTTCTTCGAGGCATTGCAAGTCGCTGCCGAGATCCGAACGCAACCCGCTTGCCCTAATCACCGCATCTTTGTTATAATTCAGCTATGGGCCCAATCGAAGAAAAAATCCACGCCAAATTAACCGCACGCTTTCAGCCCCTATTCATTCAGGTGGCGAATGAAAGCCACACCCATAATGTACCTCAGGGTTCAGAAACCCATTTTCGGGTCCTTGTTGTTTCAGCCCATTTCGCCAATTTATCTCGCGTGGCCCGCGGGCGCCTGATTCATGAGATCCTGGCGGAAGAATTGAAAAACGGCGTCCATGCACTGTCTCATCGCTCGTATACGCCCGACGAATGGTCCAAGCTCGGCGAGTCAGTTGAGATGGTCTCGCCTCCATGTTTAGGTGGCAGCAAAAAATAATTGGTTTTTTAGCTCAATAATTCTTCACTGTTCTATTCGTATCTATTCGTATCCAATTCTCAAATGGAGACTGCAGTTGTTTTAGGGACTTAATGCTTCAGCTCCTTGGTACAAGGCTTGCTCATTTAATATCTGTTGGGGTTTAACTTGGCAAACACAACCTAGTTCTCATTAGAGGTTCGATATGAATATGTCCCGAAGGCAAATGATCCAGATCCTGGCAGCAATGTCGTCCGGTCTGGCATTTCGTATACCTGCGTTTGGGGCTCAATCCGCAGATCCCAGAAGCCCGACGGATTTGAATTTAATTGTTGGTATTTATTTGGAAAGCGTGCGCGAGCGGCTTCAGCAATGGCTTCCCAGATGATTTGGGTGGTGAGAGTGGCCATCATCGCAAAAGGTTTGGTCAGTCGAACAGGTTTATTGGGAATGATCCCACGAATTCTTTCGGAGCTTTCACCCATGATAAACTCTCCAGGTTCAACCTCGTTAAAAACCGCATGTCGGCCAGATCTATTGCGAGTTTAAGTCGGGCCAGGCTCTTGAAAGCCAGCTAAAGTGCCTAGCAGGTCAGTGGCCAAAGGCAAATTATTGAAAATGGTGCCGGCAAATCCGCGGCGCGAAAACGACAAACTGAAGCGCGGCAAGAACTAGCCTAAATTTCTTCCAAGTTTTGCAACTTCTCCGCAAAAGCCTTGGCTTCTTGTTGTCGGTGCCACATCGAGGCGTATTCACCTTGTTTGCGTAAGAGATCGCTGTGGGTGCCGCGCTCAGTGATCAGACCATCTCGCAAAACCAGAATTTCATCGGCGTCGACCACGGTCGAGAGGCGATGTGCGATCACCAAGGTCGTACGATTTTGTGAGACTTGGCGCAGAGATGTTTGAATTTCTTTTTCGGTGAATGAATCAAGTGCCGAAGTCGCTTCGTCAAATAAATAGATCTTGGGATTTTTAAGGATCGTTCGGGCAATGGCCACTCGCTGTTTCTCGCCACCAGAAAGTTTCAGGCCTCGTTCGCCGACAGTAGTCGCAAATCCCTGCGGCAGGCTTTCAATAAAAGTTAAGATATTCGCCAGCCGAGCCGCTTCGCGAACTTCGTCGAGCGAAGCGCTTGGCCGCCCATACTGAATATTATAGGCAATGGTGTCATTAAAAAGAACCGTGTCTTGCGGCACGATCCCGATGGCTGCGCGGACGCTGGCCTGGCTGACGTCACGCAGGTCTTGGCCGTCAATTTTCACTGCGCCCGAAGTCACGTCATAAAAACGAAAGAGCAGGCGAGAAATCGTCGATTTGCCAGCCCCACTAGAACCTACGATGGCTACGGTTTTGCCAGCGGGAACTGAAAAGCTCATGCCCTTTAAAATCACCCGGTCACTGGAATAGCCAAATAAGACGTTCTCAAAATCAACTCGGCCGTCTGCGACCTGCAAAGCTCCGGCGGTGGGCTTGTCCTTAATCTCGGCATTGATATTCAGAAGATCAGGGCGACGAGAAGATGCTCTTTTCCCAGAGACAACTCATCGACGGCACGTTTCAGGAGAAACGGCACATAGACGTTCACAAGTTTTGCCGAGATCAAGCAAAGCACTGCCAGGATCACCCGGACGCGCAGATCAATGCGGTCTTTGGGCCAGAGATGGCGCACGAGTTC
>JAYVXN010000379.1:0-13147 GCA_043785085.1 Bdellovibrionales bacterium
TTTGCGCAGAATCGAGGCGGGAGGCCGAAGCGCTAGCAGGCGGCTAACGAGAGGGCGACCAACGAAAATTCTGCGCAAAAGACCAAGCAAAAAGTCCAATAATTAAATGGTCAGAGCACTAGTCGGCACTTTGGGCAGACTTGCAGGAGCACTAAAGTCCCAAGCCGATAAATGGATAAATTCCACCGGCGCGCTGATCGAGGCCGTAATAAAGACCGAACGTCATCGTCAGCGGCAGATTGTAAAAGGCGGTCACAACAGCATGCAGTTCCGCGCCAGTGCCAAAAAAATAAGTCGTGCCGAGACTTGCTGAGCGATAATTTTGCGAGTTGAAATCAAAAAACAGACCATCTTCGGTGACGCCGTCGAAAACTAAAGCTCCATGCCAACGCTGAATAAAAAATGGGACTGTTCCGTAGCCTCGGTATTGGTAGCTTAAGGGCAATCGGTATTCGAGACTCGCATTGAGCATGTTGCGACCAATGAATTCACCCGGACCATAACCACGCATGGTGAACGCATTCTGCGTTAAAGTGCTGGAGTAATTACCGCCGACGGTGGTTCGTCCGAATAAAGAACTGCGCAAACGTGGCGCCACTGTGGCATTGAAGAAAGCGGCGAGCACGTGCCGCGGCGGTAGCCATTTTGAAAAATAAATGCTGCCGCGAAAGTCCGTTTGGTCGTAGTCAGTGTTGCCCAATGAGGGTAGGTAACGCGTATGAGAGAGTGAAAAGGCGCCGCCTTTTTCTGGAGAAATTTCCAGGCCATGCTGGGCGACATCGGTGTAGGTCACTTCGGCTTGAGGGCCTTGGCGAATCAAGCGATCGTTGAGCAGCTCAGTTTGCGCATACTGCCAGCCCAGGCCGCCACGCCATTTATCACTAAAGGTATTCACTACGCCTTCGGTGCTCGATTGTTTTTCTGCGCGATTGAAATTTGGCAGAAAAAAGCCGCCCAGTGCGCCCACACTAGAGTTGTGAATCGGAAAGTTGCCGCCGTAAAAAAACTGATACGAATCTGTCGCCGTTAATGTGATTGGAACCCGAGTTGTGGAATTTTTGTAAACACCATACACACTGGGATGGGCGGTGAGCGTGTCGTAAGTTCCGGCAATCGTGTAATCATGTTTATCCAGCGGGTCGTTGCCCGCAGTATTAGCTGAAAACCACGTGCCGCCCGGAATGAAATAAACAAACGGATACCAGTAATGGGGCAAAAGGTAAGGCCAAGCACTGTAGGAGTCAGGCTTCATATCGCCAATGGCCGTATCGGCCACTTGCGGCGGCGTGAAATGCGGCCAATCGTAATCGACGAGGGGGCCAACTTGCGGTGGAACAAAATTCTTATCTTGCCAATTCGCTCGTTCCGTCAGGTAAATCATCGGACCGTCGCCATCCAGGCGGGAATAGTAAAGGTCATCCGTGCGCGGATCGAGTTCACCGGTCATCAATCGCGTGGTCGCATTAGAAATCGCCTGAGCATCACTGAGATCGCGATTGGCTAAATACAAATTGGCGATGCCGGACTTATCCGAGATAAAAATTAATCCCTTGGGAGTCATCCGCGCGAAATGCACGGGTCGAAAGGCCGAGAGTACGTCACGAAACTGCGGAGTGGGATTCTGATCAAGGGTGAGGACACGAAAGATTTCGGCGCCGTCTTCGCGTTTTTCATTGAAGAGCAGCTCGTGCTCATTTAAAAACTCCGGACGTGAAATGCGAATTTGCAATGGCGGCGCATACAGAACTTGGAATCCAGAGCCATCCGCATTGACCCGAGCTAGGCGCGTGCCGCCGGCAGTGACTTGCACGAAGTAAATGGACCGGCCGTCGGGCGCCACAACCGGCTCGCGGGCACGCAAGCCAAAGGTCAGCTGGGTTCGATGTTTCAAAGATAAATCGTATTTATAGAGATCCGAAAATTCATAATAGTGGCCAAAGCGGTCGACACTATCATACACCAGCTGATTTGAGTCCGGAAACCACGACACCCGCTGAGTTGACGTGCCAGTGGTGAGGGTTTGGCTTTTGCCGGCGCGAAACGAGGTGGTGGCGCCAGTGGGCCGCTCAATCATTTCGAGAATTGAATCCAAATTGTGGGTGTGCGCGACAAACACCAGCTTGTTGCCATCCGGACTGATCTGCGGTGAGTGACTGAAAAATCCGTCTTGAATCAGTTTGACGCCAATGAATTGACCAGTGATTTGGCCAGCGGCATGAACCAGATCAATTTGTTTTTTAGTTTGCGCCTCAATGCGATCATAGGCCTTATCCAACAGGCCCTGGTAATCAAGGCCGAGACGAGCCCGAACCGGAGGATCAATAAAGAAGGGTACGCGCCGAGAGTAATCATTATTAAGGTCACCGATAATATGTTCGCCGCCCTTGGCGACCATTTCATTCCAAAGCAAGGCACCCATCAAATAGGGGCGAATGCCGCCTGGCCAATCCGGAATGCCAGCTTCATTGATACGGGCGATATCCTCATGGCGAAGGGCGCCTTCTTCACTTAAGGCGCGCGCAATAGAAAGATAGTTGGCCGATCGTAACCTTCCAAAGCGTGAGTAGAGAGTCTCCATTTCCACCGCAAGACCTTCCAGATACCAGCGTGGTAAATACATATTAGTCCGGATAAGGCTGCCGAACAGGAGCCGAAACGGGCGCATCACACCGTGGGCCGGTTCAAAGGTCAAAATATGAGTGTATTCATGCGTCAACAATTCGACGCCCCAGTTTCCGTAATCGCTAATCGAATCTAGCGAGGTTGGCAGAACCGGAAAAGCAGAAATAAGGGGATACGGAACCCCAACAGCAAAGCCGTTGGCTAAATCTGTGTTGTCGTTAATGACAATCACTGTCTTGTTGGGCCACTCATGAAACACGGGTGCGGCGGCCGCAAACGCTTGCTCAGCCGCCCTTGCATAGAGTTCAGCCAATGAGCGCTGCTTCGAGTCATAGATCAGGGTGAAGTGCTCGGTTGAAAACATTTGCCAGTCGATGGCCGGATCAATGACGGCGGTAGCCACTGCACAGAAAAACATCAAATGCAGAACCAAGAGTATGCGCATCATAAAGAAGTTTTCATTTTCCTTAAAAAAACAATGGGCTAAGAGCCTGCAATCGACCATAGCTTCTACCAAAAGTTTGACAAAGTAACCTTACTTTTTGAAAATCGAAGGGCAATTTCAAAAGGAGTTCTTCATGTACAAGATTCGTCTCTTGGTCGTCACGTTTGTTGCAGCCGCTTTCGTCACCGGTTGTAAAACCCCACCGAAAAAAGTTGAGGACAACAAAGCCGCTGAAAATGGCGGTGAGGCTGCCAATAAATCTCCAGAGATCGTTGAAAAACCGATTTCGATCGATGCCACTGGTTCAGATGGCGGAAAAATTGAAGGTCTGTATTCAATTAATTTTGAATATGATCAAGCACGTCTTTCAGCTGATGCGAAAAAGAAGCTTTCAGAAGATGCAGGGTGGATTAAAAACCATACCTCGACCACTGTTCAGGTTGAAGGTCACACGGATTCACGTGGCAGCGTCGAGTATAACTTGGCACTGGGCGAACGTCGCGCTAAGTCGGTCAAAGCATATCTGCAAGGTTTGGGCATCGATTCGAAGCGATTGACTGTGATTAGCTACGGTAAAGAGAAACCGTTGGATGCCGCTGAAACTGAATCGGCATGGTCAAAAAATCGCCGCGCGAATTTTGTTCCGTTGGGCCAGTAAGATTTTTGAAAGTCAGCGCCCTGTCACGGAGTTTGATGGGGCGACTCCAAGAAAATCCGACTGAAATCCGACTGAAATCAGACTGAAATCAGACTGAAATCAGACCCGTCACCGCCTAAGCAGGACGTCATGAGCCTATCGACTCCACACATTCGGGTTTTCTTTGCTACGCTTGTGTGTTTGCTGGTTTCTGGCTGTGTCACTTACATGCCTGTCGAAGAGTATAATCTGGCCCGAGCGGCTTATGATTCTGCAAAAGATGCAGATGCTTTGAAGTTTGCCCCAGCTTTATGGTACAAAGCAGAAACAGCCTATAAAGAAGGGCAAAATTTCTTTAAAGAGCGTCGCTATGATAATGCTGGTCGATCGTTTATCCAGGCCAAGTTTTTGGCCGAGAAAGCGGAAAATTCAGCCCGTCTAGCGCATTTTCAAAGTGGTGAAGGAGTCCCGCCATGAGCGCACACGGTTTTATTTCCTCAAGCTTCATTCTTGTTGCGGCCCTGGCGCTAACCGGCTGCCTGCAAACTCGCGGCGAAGTTGAGGCTCAGCAAGAAAAGCAAGTGATCCAGACCGAAGTCAAGACCTTGCAAAAGAGCAATGCTGACGTCAACACGCGATTTAACGACATCGACGATGATTTGCGCAAAATGAATGGCCGCATTGAGGGCGTCGAAGAGCGAGCTTCGAATTTACACACGGTCGCTGTGAAAATGGACAAGGCGATGGAAGCCCATCGCAAAGACAGCAACGATAAAATGGACATTTATAAAGATGCTCTCGCCAAGCTTCAGACTCAGGTCAATGACCTCAGTCTGAAGCTCACTCAGCAAGTGGCGCAGCTGGCGGAAGAGCAAAAAAAACTTGCCGCCGCCCAGGTGCCAGCCAAAGCTGAAAAAACCTCACCCAAAGGTAGCTTTGCAACAGCCGAGCAGCATTTTGATAACAAAGAGTGGAAGGAGGCCATTGCCACTTATGATAAATATCTCAAAGGGAGCCCGAACGGCAAAAACGCCGCCATGGCTAACTATAAAATAGGCGTGTCGTTTCAAGAGCTCGGCATTACCGACAGTGCGCAAACTTTTTTCGAAGGGACCTTGGCTCAGTTTCCGAATTCTCCCCAGGCAAAAAAAGCGAAGATTCGTCTCAAATCGCTCAAGCAGAAGTGAGCGCATGACGGGCGATCCGCAATTTAAAACAGTCCTTGCCATTGAAACCAGCTGCGATGATACGTCGGTCGCGATCGTTCAGGCAGACGGCACAGTGCTGACCAGCTTGTGTGCGAACCAAAATCAGGCACATGCGCCGTTTGGTGGCGTGGTTCCGGAGATCGCTTGTCGTAATCACACCTATCATCTTTTGCCGCTGGTCGAGCAGGCTTTCACCGTAACGAAACTTTCGTGGGAGGAGATTGACGGAATTGCCGTCACTTCGCGACCTGGCCTGATTGGATCCCTCTTGGTCGGCTTGGTGACCGCAAAAACACTCGCGCTCGTTACCGGCAAACCGTTCATTGGTATCAATCATCTCGAAGGTCACCTGCTCGCACCGTTCTTACGAGACGAAACCTATGCGCCTTCGCGAGATTTTCAATATCCATTTGTCGCTCTTGCCATTAGCGGCGGCCACACGTCTCTTTATCGCATTGATGATCTCGGTGACTATCAGGTTCTCGGGCATACCATCGACGATGCTGCCGGTGAGGCATTTGATAAATTCGCAAAGATGATTGGTCTGGGTTTTCCCGGTGGTGTGCGGGTGGATCATTGTTCTCGCTCCGGCAATTCGCAGGCTTTTGCTTTTCCGCGCCCGATGCTCAAAGAAGCGCATCTGAATTTCAGTTTTTCAGGATTAAAAACGGCGGCCCAGCGCCAAATCGATGCGCTCACGCTTGAGCAGCGCGAGTCACTCAAGAATTTAAATTATGATGAGCTCAAAACTGTGACGCCGCGGCTTTTGGCTGATCTCTGCGCAAGCTTTCAAGAGGCGATTGTCGATGTTCTTTTGGATCGCTTAAGCCGCGCCGTTAGCGCCCAGGGAGTCAATCGAGCCGTCCTCACTGGAGGCGTCAGTGCCAATCTTCGCTTGCGTCTGCGCACACAAGAATGGGCCGATCAAAATGGTATTCAACTAGTGATTCCGCCGCTGCGCTATTGCACCGACAATGCCGCGATGATTGGCTACGCCGGAATTCAGCGTCTCAATCGTGGCGAAGTGTCGCCACAAACTCTCGGGCCTGAGCCGAAAGCGCGTCTGGGGCGTTTTCAAGAATCGGAAGGCGCATGAGTTCACGTCGTGAAAAAATCATTCAGCGATTAGCCGAAATGGGCATTGAGCCCAAACGCTCTCTTGGGCAGAATTTTTTGACGTCTGATCGCGTGGTTGAGCGCATTTTAAAGGCCGCGAAGCTCAAACCTTACTCCTGTTTACTGGAAGTCGGCCCAGGACTCGGGGCTTTGACCGAGGATCTCTTGCTGCTTGAGCCAAAGATGCCATTTAAGCTCATTGAACTTGATAAAAATTTCGCTGCATTTTGGCGCGCTGGCGACAGTCTTGAGGTTTTTGAAGGCGATGCTCTACGCCTCAATTGGGCTGATTTACATCTGCCGGAGGGGACTTTACTGGTCAGTAATTTGCCCTATCAAATTTCGTCAAGCTTGGTGATTGAACGCTCGGTTGAAAACTATGGCATCACTCGCATGATTTTAATGTTTCAAAAAGAAGTGGCCCAGCGTCTCACGGCCAAAGCGAAGAGCAAAGAATACGGATTGCTGACAGTCATTGCCCAAATCTTTTGGAACATTGAAAATCTTCTCGAAGCAGCTCCTGGTGAATTTTACCCCTCGCCACAAATCGCTAGCCGGGTTTTGATTTTTGAGGCGCTTAAAGGAGCCGATGATTTTGATAAAAAACTCTTCTTACGATTTGTGAAAGCTTCGTTTGCCCAGCGTCGAAAGCTGCTCAGTAAAAATATTTTAGACGGATATTTTCATTCGAAAGAAAAAGCCGCGATATTAGAAGAAACCTTCACACGGCTGGGCCTCAAACTCCAGTGCCGGGCTGAAGAACTTGACCCAGCGCTCTTCTTACGTCTTTATAAAGAACTTCATGGATAAGAAAAACAACATCAAAATCATCGCTGATAACAAGAAAGCTCGCTTTGATTACCATATCGAAGAGACCTTCGAAGCGGGCCTTCAGCTCCAGGGGAGCGAAGTGAAGTCTTTGCGTGAAGCCCAGTGTAGCCTGAAAGACTCCTACGTCTCTTTTCAAGGTGAAGAGGCCTTTTTACAAAACGCACATATCAATATCTATCGAGCCAGCAGTTACAATAATCATGCGCCGGAGCGACTGCGTAAGCTGCTCTTGCATCATCAAGAAATCATCCAGATTCAGCGTGCCGTTCAAGAAAAAGGTTTAACCTGTGTGCCGCTGAAGATTTATTTTAAAGGCGGCTGGGTAAAGGTGGAGATTGCCTTGGCCAAGGGCCGCAAAGCCCATGATAAACGGGATGTCTTGAAGGATCGTGATATGAAGCGGGAGTTGCAGCAGACTAAACGCAAAGGGCGCGGGTCCTCTGGCGATGAGTGATTTGAATTGAGGAGAATGAGGTTTTCAAGTTTGTTGATTGCAGCTTTGTTTGCCTTCGTCTCGGCCTGTAGTCCTGAACCATACAGTGGGCCCGAATCAAGCAATACGACAATAAAAACCCCAGCGAAGCTGGCGTCAACAGCCACGCCACCGCCGGCACCGGTGCCGGCGGTGCCACCGCTCGCACCAACGCCGGTCGTGGTGCCGAAAAAACCATCCCTGTGTGAGGTGGTGGTCTATGATGGAAGTCTTTTGAGTCCAGCCACCTTAGAGCAAGCCGTCGCGCAAAACCGATCTATACACGTGCCTCCAATTGGTTCTTCAAAATATTGCGGAAAAGTTCGCACCTCTGTGAAAAATATCATTGGCGATTTAGAAATTGTTTTTGGCTATCAATATCAGTCACTTTTCATCAACGTGAAAATGTCGACGGGGGCGACGCTTCCGATTTCATTTTACAGTGACTATAACCAAGATCGGCAAATGTCAGACAGCCTTGGTCCTTACACTCTGTTTTGCTCTTGTCAGAGCGTTGCCAGTTGCCCGTGATCTAAAAGTAGTACGACGGGCCAACTGAAATCTCGATTGATGATTTCGGCAGATCCAAAAAGTAGCCGAGTGAACTTAAGAGAAAAAAATTATCCGCAAGGCGAAAGCCAATTCCACCTTCGCCTTCGGGGCTGATTTTATTATTGCCAAAAACCCAGTGCGTTTCTAAGAAGAGCAAAATCTTATCGTGCTGATTGATATTCGTCAGTGCCGATTGCGATAGATAGAGGGGCAACCACAGCTCAAAGGCCGTGTCGTTTTGCGCTTGCTTAGCGGTACGATACCCTACGCCGATGACCGGGATGAAGTCGCCTAAGCCATAATTGTAGCCCACGCGATAAGACGTGACCTGATAGCCACTCAAATCTGAAAAACCGCGCCGATGTGAGATTTCAAACGCGACATTTGAAACATAACCATTGGCGGTCAGGCGCTGGTGCGCCGTGATGGATTCAGGAATGGCGACATCGACGGAGTAACGAATTTGTCCGCCATATTCTGAAGCCGGGCGGGAGAAATGATCTTCTTTTTTCGCCATGAACAGGCCACAGGTAGGAACGCCAATGACGAGGCATCCGGCTCCGACCGCACCATAGGTCAAAGGCTCTTTTAGGTCGGCCCAAGCGGGCATTACTGCAATAAATATGAGAAGTTGAGCCGTGAAGCGCAAGAAAGATTTTGCCATCGATCTTAGCGTCGAGCACATGACCTTATTCTGGCAAGGACATTTAGCCGAAAGTTATTGGCGCGTTTAGGCTAGGAATTAAAAAGCTTCAGGCCGCTGGGCCCAAGCTCGCCCCAAATTAAAAGTTCAGTGGTGGTTTTGGCAAACGTGTGACCGGTTCGATCAATGCCAATAAAGCCAAATTCCGCTTTTGCACGCGCCGCTCGATTTAAAAGTCGGCTGGCAACTTTTTGCAAGGGCAGACCTTCTTCCACCAGAGTGCAGAGACCAGCAGCGACGCCAAATTCGACAATTTGCTCACCAATTCCGGTGGCCGAAATCGCACAATGCCGATTGGCGAAATTTCCGGCGACGGTCGGCGAGTCTGAAACACGAAAGGGATATTCAAAACCGCGGCCTCCGGTCGATGTCGCTGCCGAAAGTGCCCCCTTGCGATCAAGAGCCACGGCACCGACTGTTCCGGTCTTTCCTTGTTTGTGTTTCTTAAATTCCTGGCGATTTTTTTCGGTGTATTGATTAGCGATTGGCAAGTGATGTTCCCGCGCAAAGCGTTCGGCACCGGCTCCGGCCAAAACGCGATCTTTGCTGTGCAGTAGCAGCTCAGCGAGACGAATCGGATTTTTGACCCGCTCAATGTTCACGCAGCCACCAAATCGCAGCAGGGCACCATCCATAAGAGAGGCGCTCATGCGGATTTTTCCGTCATTTTGAATTTTTGAGCCACGGCCCGCATTGTAAAGAGGATCGTTTTCCAGAAGCTCAACCGCCATGGCTACTGCCTCGACTGAAGGCAGGCCTTTTTTCAGATGCGGGTAGACCTGCGCCAAAATCGTCTGTAGAGAAAGCTCGATCTCAAGATTGAGCTTCTTATCTTTCGTACGGGAGCCTGCGCCCCCATGAATCAGTAAAACCGGTTTTTTTGCCATGGGGCAAAGACTAGACAGAAAAGACGGTGAATTCAACTCTCTCCCGAGACTTTCTTGTTTTTCGTCAGCGCACCACGTAACATAAAATCTATGTCGAAAATTTTGCTTTTATCTTTGGCAATTCTCGTTGGCTGCTCTGGCGAACCATTGAAAACCCAGGCGGACGTACATCCGAAACCCATTGAGGTGAGTCTCAAAGCAGATCGGTCGCAGCTTGACGATTTGCGAAAGGAAATTCCGGACGAGAAAAAGAAAGAAAACGATGAGCTCGCCGCGATCCTTGATCTTTTCACCAGCGGCGGATACGACCAGGAGCCAAACCACATTCGCGAAAAGTTTGACCGGATCGTCCGAGACAAACGTTTGCGAATGGATCGTGAAATGCGCAAAGCGCGCGATGAGTATAATAAAGAAGAACGAAAAAAGCGCGCCGATTTCACGCATCTGCAAAAGCAAGAGCATGACGATTTTGAAAAGAAAAAGCCGCGCCCCGAGGATCGCAAAGATTTCAATAGTGAGCAAGAAAGCAAACGCCAGGAGTTTTATTCGGACGAAAGAAACAATCGCGCTGAGTTTGAATCAAATATGAACGAAAAGCGCCATGACATTGACGATTACCTACATTCGAAATCGCAACAGTTTTCGGATGAGCTCCGCAACTATTCCCGCGATTACTATAATCGCAAAACCGTCAAGGATTCCAAGGCGCAGAAAAAAACTCTTCACAATGAAAAACCAGGTGTTCCAGAAGCAAATGATCTTGATGATTTCAAGAAGATTCCGAATTCACCTGGTGTGCATTTGGCGCCAGAGGATCAATAAAAAATTACAACTATTGACAGTGTGTTAGCGTCAAACTCGTGCCGCCGACGGTGGCCACTCAACAGGTTGACGTAAAGGTGAGTGTCTCTGTGCCAGTTTTTCCACTGCTAAAAGTCGTAGTCACAGTCCGGTGATGGTCAATGTCGGTGGTATTGCATTTTACATGCAAGGTGCCTATTGGGCTAGCGCAACCTATGGCACTTCTGGAGGCGACCCTCACTCTCAGCGACACCGCACCTTCAATTTCTATCGCCAGAAATGGTTTAATCGCCAATCTCTGGAAAGTCAGTGTTCTCAATCTCGCGCTTCTTCGGGCGAACTGAGCCTTTACCCTTACCAACTTTTTTCGGGTCATAAGTGGCCGATTTGCCGCTGGCGGCTTTGCCTTTGCGAATGCGTTCAGCCTCGGCCGGATTATTCGGAAGCGGCTCTTTTTGAAAGATCTTATCGATCCCTTTGGGAGTTAAAAACATATACTCGCCGCGCTTCAGGGTGCCCATGCGCAAGCGGCCAATGGCGACCCGTTGCAGTTTCAAAACATCGTAGCCGATTTTTTCAAACATGCGGCGCACCTGGCGGTTTTTACCTTCACCGATCAGAATTTTAATCCAATCGTATTTATCAGAACCGCGGCGAATGCGTTCGACTTCCTTGGCTACCACTTTACCGCCAATGATCGAAACGCCGCGCTTGAGTTTTTCAAGTTGTTCGTCCGATACGTGGCCGCTGACTTTAACCATATAGGTTTTGTAAATTTCTTCGCTCGGGTGATTCACTTTCTGCGCGAATTCACCATCGTTGGTGAGTAGAATCATGCCTTCGGTGTCCCAATCGAGACGACCCACCGGAAACACACGCACGGGCAGACGATTGAAGTAATCGGCAATGGTCGGGCGACCGAGCGGATCTTCCATGGTTGTGACGATGTTTTTCGGCTTATGAAACATGATATAGATTTTATTGGTGGTCGGCTTCACCGGCTTGCCACTGACGGTGATGCGATCAACAAGTGGATCAATCTTGGTGCCCAACTCATAAACCTTTTTGCCATTGACGAGGACTTTGCCTTCTTCAATAAGGGCATCAGCTTTTCGTCTTGAGACGATGCCGCATTCGCTGAGATATTTATTGAGTCTTAGACGTTCAGTGGGCGGATTGTTTCGCATTCCAAATCACTTTTCTCAGATCCAGTGTACATCGAGTTAATCGCCGCTTGAGACGTCGCGTGCCCTGCTTGTGCCGCTTCCAGGGCCAGGGTTTTTTCCAAGTTGCTAATCAACAGGCGCACGAGTTTGTCGTCCGGAAAGATATGCTCTAAAGCGAGTCGACCTCTTTCCAAGGCCGCCGTCCCGAATTTGAGGGCCTCAGGGTGACGTTGAGTCAAAAGCTCCAGAGACTTTTCAAGCAGGCCGGTCAGCTCGATGTACATCGGATCGGTTTTGCGGTTAATAAAAAACTGCTCAAGCCGTTTCAAGGGGTAAAACAAGATGGGGTATCGATGTAAACTGCCACCATCCATAGCACTGTATTTCTGAAAAGTATAGCCACGGACGATGGTTCCGCGGCAACCCTCTTGAGTCATGCGAAAGCGCGCCACCGTATGCGGGCCAACTTCAATCTGCTGGCTCACATTCGGGTTTAAAACGAGATCAGGCGTATATGAGAGCGAATAATCCATGCAAAGCGGCCAAATCTGACCATTAATGAACGCCGCGATTTTTGGAAAAACTTGCACACGTACGGTGCGATCGGACTTTAGCCAGATGGCCACGATCTTATCGTCGCCTTCCGGGACCACCCGCAGTTGATCAAGGGGTGAGATTTGAGTTTCCATAAAGCGGCTGACCATGGCTTCGAGATTATAAAGATGATCGACTTTGACGACCTGAATCTGCTCGGTAATCAGAATTTGGCCCAAATCCAGGGCCTCGTTCGGATTCTTGCTGAGATAGTGCTGCAGAATCGAGGTGGTCTCGCCAAATAAGTGGATTTTGTTTTCTTGCCAATGCGGAAACGTCAGTGCCCGGTGATAAAACCGGTTCATGAGTTCTGCGGTGACCGTTTCGCTCGGTTCACAGAGATTCTTTAGATAGTGATAAAGGCACAGACGCGCGGCGTCCTTGTCTGGCTCAAGCTGCAGGATGTGCTGTGCTAAGGAAGTTACATTCACCATTTGTACACGATAGGAATAATTGGAAAATTCGTCCAGAAGAATATATGATTTTGGCAGCATCTCAGTCGATAACTTAACCAGTTGGAATTATTAAGCATGCATCGTGAGCTAAACCCCCAATTATTTGCCAATAAGCCTGACAAAACGCCTGATTCACCTGGACCTCTAGGTGCCTCAAGCAAGCCGACCCTGTCCCAGCAGGCGCAAAATTACCTGCCGACCGAAGTTCGGGCTCTAGAAAATCAAGTGCACACTGTGAAAATGGGCGTGAGTATGGTTGAAAAGAAGCTCGAGAGCATGGGTTTGCAAATGCAGGAATTTGCCCGCGCAACGGCAACGCGTTTTGAGCGATTCTCGCAATCACTGGCCCGTCTCGAAGAGGCGATGGCTCAAGGAAACCAAGAACTAACGAATAAATACGGTACCTTAACTGGTAAGCTCAATGAGCGCCGGGTGAATGACGGCAAAATTCAAGAGATGGTCGATCGGCACAATCACATCGTGCGCAACTTTGAAAACCGTTTGACGGCTCTTCAGCGAACTCTCTCTGAACAGGAAATGCAACTCATGGCTTCAAATGCCACTTTGGATGAGGCTCGCCAGGAGATCATGCGGCTGAAGCGCAGTGGTCAATAATAAGATTTTATTAATTGCAAAACAGCTTCGTTGTTGAAGATTG
>JAYVXN010000380.1:0-4156 GCA_043785085.1 Bdellovibrionales bacterium
CCTCTCGTTAGCCGCCTGCTAGCGCTTCGGCCTCCCGCCTCGATTCTGCGCAAAATCCGCTGCGCAAAAAGTCCAAAAATTAAATGGTCAGAGCACTAGCCGGGCAACCGGTAACGGCCCGCCGGGTCGGGCTCAGGGTCGGGCTCAGAGTCGGGATCTGGCGATTTCAGGTTGGCAAAACCCGAACCCGACCCAGAAACCGGTACCGGCACCGGCACCGACCCCTGCGGGCTGTGGGCCGCTACCCTGATTTCAAACTTGCGCCGCAAAAAGCGCCAAAAATTCAAACATCGTATCCAGTGCCGCCATAGAGGTGATCTCAGAAGGATCAAAGGGCGGCGACACTTCGACGATATCCGCACCAATCAGATTCTTGATCTTCAAACCACGCAAAATCTGCTGCGTTTCGTAAGTGGTTAAGCCACCAACAACCGGTGTCCCGGTACCGGGCGCATAAGCGGGATCCAAACAATCAATATCAAAGCTGATGTACACCGGATCTTTACCAAAATCTGGCAAAGAGGCGATGTAGGGCCTGAGGCCTGTGTCGCGAATATGATCGATCGTGTGCACCGTGATGCCATGTTTTTTGACAAAGTCTAAGTCGGCAGCGCCCGTGAGGGGTCCACGAATGCCAATCTGCACGCTGCCTTTCGGGTCGATCAAGCCCTCTTCCACTGCATGTCGGGCAAAAGAGCCATGATGGTAATCGCTGTCCCAAGCTGGGGGATAAGTATCAAGATGCGCATCAAAGTGAATAAAGCGAATGGGACGGCCGACTTTTTTTCGAAACTCTCTTAAAATCGGCAATGTGATCGAGTGATCTCCACCCACCGAAATCAAGCGTTTGTTGAGCGCCAACACCTGGCCGAAAAAAGTTTGAATGCGCTCGTACGTTTTTGCCAAATCAATTGGCACTGTCGGACAATCCCCGATATCGGCCACTTTGATTTTTTTCGTGAAACTTTCTCCGCGTCCCCAATGATAAACCCGACCTAATGAGGAGACTTCGCGGACTCGTGACGGCGCAAAGCGGGCACCCGGGCGATAGCTGAGGCCGCCATCAAAGGGCACGCCACAGATTCCGACATCATAATCCGCATCCACCGGAACATACGGCAAGCGAAAGAATGTTTTGATCCCTGAAAATCGCGGAAACTCACGGCCCGATAACGGTTCATAGACGGTCATAACGACCTCCCTCGGGTGCAATCTTAGCCTGAGTACTCGGCAAAATCGAAGATAATTTTCGACCAGGTGCATGCCAAACAATGTCGACGCAGGGGTGACAAGTCTTTTTGAACTCGTTAGAGTTATCCCAATGAAAAATGATCAACAAAATCTCTTGCGCTGGTATCACCAGCAAAAACGTGATTTACCGTGGCGAAAAAACCGCGATCCCTATCGCATTTGGATTTCTGAAGTGATGCTTCAGCAAACCACAGTTGTCGCCGTGATTCCTTTTTACGAACGCTTTATGCAGCGTTTTCCCACGCTCACGGAACTGGCGCGGGCCACTGAGGGTGAAGTCCTCAAACACTGGTCGGGCCTTGGCTATTATTCACGAGCAAGAAATCTTCATAAAGCGGCCAAGATCTTGGCCGAAACAGGCTTTCCAAAATCCTATCTGCAATTGATTGAACTGCCGGGTTTTGGGCCTTACACCGCCCGTGCGGTTTCAAGTCTCGCATTTGGTGAAAAAGTTGGCGTACTCGATGGCAACGTCATTCGTATTCTCTCCCGAAGGTATGGGTTAGCACTCGAGTGGTGGAAGCCACAAGGCCGCCATGAATTGCAAATACGGTCCGACGAGCTAGCCCAAGTTTCAGATCCAGAAAACCTCAATCAAGCGATGATGGAGCTTGGCGCCACGGTCTGTACGCCGGCACAGCCAGCGTGTTTGCTTTGTCCGTGGCTAAAAAGCTGTGTGGCCCGAAATCAAGATCAGGTCGGAGAATTGCCGCTGTCTCGACCCCGCCGTGCGCGCGAAAAATGGTTGTGGAAGCCGCAGCTCATTGAAGAGCGCGGCCGCGTGGCATTAATCAAAAATGATTACGCTCCATTCTTGAAAGGCCAGTGGATTTTTCCGGGTCTGGTTGAACGAGTTAAAAAGACGCCGAAAACCTATGATTATCGGCACTCCGTCACCCATCACGATATTTTTGTGAGTATCACCAGAAAATCTGACTTGGCAAAAACCTTAAAAGAGAAAATCACTTGGGTCGGCAAAAAAAATCTGTTGGAATATTTACCGACCAGTCTCATGCAAAAGGCACTCAATTGAAACACCAGATGAAACACCTGATATTTATATTAATTTTTGCGCTCGCCGGCTGTAAAAGTACGCCAAAGCCCTTTGTCGTCAACAAACCCGTGCCAACCCCCAAGCCGTGGAAACCGGTCAAGGTCGCGG
This sequence comes from Bdellovibrionales bacterium, assembly GCA_043785085.1. Taxonomy (GTDB): domain Bacteria; phylum Bdellovibrionota; class Bdellovibrionia; order Bdellovibrionales; family JAMPXM01; genus JAYVXN01. The sequence continues at coordinate 2,414 of JAYVXN010000380.1, forward strand.
CAACTCCGGTTCCGCAACTTAATTTAGCGGTCAGCTCGGCAACTGAAATCGTCGCCAAGCCTCTGACGTCGATCGGCGAAAATCTGGATGCACATTTTTCTCCTGATGGCCTACGCATCGTCTATTTAAGCCGCGCTCGTCCCGCACATAAGCACACACAAATCTATGAACTCAATTTAGCGACGATGGCTGAAAAACGCATCACCTATCACAATGGCAATGATGCCAATCCCTCCTACCTCGCCGATGGCCAGCACCTTCTTTATGCGAGCAACACGGATGAAATGAAAGAAGAACCGGCTTACGTTCAGGGTTTATTAAAAACTTATGCACCCAAGCAAAAAGCCGCCCAGATCAAACGCGCCAGCGCCGGGCCAGAACTTCCTGCTCAGGATCTCTACCTGCAGCGCCTGGACGGCACGCAAATCGAACGCCTAACACGTGTATCGGGTTTTGACGGCGAGCCCAGTTATGATCAAATTCATAAACATATTGTATTTACAAGCACACGCCAAGGATTTGCCAGCCTTTATTTGATGAACACCGAAGGCAAGGTGTTGGCGCGTCTGACCAGTGACGGCTTTTATGACAGCACGCCGAGTTTTTCTCCTGACGGAAAGGCATTGCTCTGGGTTCGCTACGCTTCAGACTTGAAAACCTCACAGATTATCGTAGCAGAATCGGACGCGCAAAAACGCATTGTCCTCGTGAATCAGCCGGCATTGAATGTGCAGCCGGTGTGGCATCCGAACGGCCAAGAAATCGTCTTCAGTTCCAACCGGGCCGGTCAGGCAAACTATGAACTTTATAGCATTGACCGCAAAGGCGCGTGCCTCAAGCGTCTCACCGATTCGAAGTCCGACGAAAGTCTGGCCTCATTCAGTCCCGACGGAAAAAAATTACTGCTCACCAGCAACCAAAGCGGCCGCTTTCAAATTTATATGATGGATTATGTGCCGCCCTCGTCTTGTTTGCAGGACCAGCCTTGATCGAATTTTCTTTCGTGCGATACTAGGCTGTGCGGCATGAAGATTCGCCGCAACCCCGCAGGAAGGATTCGTATGCGTGCTTATTTGAAATTTTTGATATTACTCATTTTTCTTGTCAGTTCAGCGACTCAAGCCGCGCCAATGCCTGGAACCAGCACCTCGGCCTTGGTGAAGCCTGAACTGGGAATCTTTCATTCAAAATACGGCTATGAAATTTCTGCGGGCGGTACCGGCTGGCTTCAGTCGGATACGGCAATCGACCAAAAGTTTGTCGAGGCACTTTATCGGTCGCCGAAATCGGCCACTGACAATTCAACGGACAAATCAACTGACAAAGAGGGTCCAGCGACACTCACCGTTCGCGTCGATAAAATGGAGAAAGAAACCACCTTGGATCGCTATATCCAACGTTGGCTCAAAGAGTACCCCAAATATGGATTCGATGTTTTGGGCTCCAAGAGCTTCATGCAAAACAAAGCTCATGGTTATGTCGTTGATTTAGTGAATCGCGACCAACAAAAGCAATTGCGCCAAGTGGTCTTTATGAAAAAGCAGGTCGCTATCATCCTCACCTGCCGCGATCAAACAAAGTCTTTCGACGTCTCCCGTAAGAACTGCAATAGCATTATCAGAACGTTCAAGTGGATCGAATAGTCCTAAGGACCTGTGACGAAATAACTTAGACATTTTCGCGCAGCGGATTTTGAGTCAGACCGAGGCGCTAGCCCGAAGGACTAGCCAGCGGCTAATTCGA
>JAYVXN010000381.1:0-4155 GCA_043785085.1 Bdellovibrionales bacterium
TCATGCATAACGAACACCTGTGCGTTGGCTGGAAGCTGGATCATGGCAAAGCCTCCTCTTGCCACAGGGATCGAATAAATTCCAAAGTCTCTGGCGAGAGACAAAAGACTCTCAGCTTGAGACCTTGTTTTGTCTCGGCCTCAAGAAACGCGTCTGCGACTTGGGGTGCTTGAATCTCCAGACGTGAGAAAGATGGTGTGCGAGGCGGCCGCGACTTTAATTGCACGACTCGCTTTGTCCCCAATAACTTCCGTCGTTCACTCCTCGTAGGTCTTGAGTATTTCCTTCCAAGTTGATCATAGCCAAGTCTTGTAACCCGTGCGACCTGCGTCAGACCATACTTGCTCACCAGCGATCTTGCTCGATCTGCAAGTTCTTTTGGTAACGGTTCACTCCTATATGTTAGCGGTAGGTCTATAAATTATTTGACGACATGTGGCATGTATGGTATATATGGTATAGGAGGCAAGATGCTAAAAAAGACCACAGTCTATCTGTCGGACTCGGATGTTACATTGCTACGAAAGAAAGCGGCGGTTCGACATGTGACTGTTGCCGAAGCGATTCGCATGTCGATTCAGGAGGCTTGCCAGCCCAAGACAAAGGAAGAAAAGGCAATTTGGGATTCTCTCGATCAGATTTGGACCAAGATGGACGCCATATCGCCCAGCAAAGTTGAATCAGCGGTGAATAAAGCGGTCAAAGAGGTTCGTGGTAGCAAAAAAACCCGTCGTCGTTCTTGATACAAACGTCTTTGTCAGCGGTCTCCTTTCTCCCAACGGACTTCCAGGATTGATACTCCAACGATTTCGCAGTGGTGATTTCGAGATCGCCACAAGCAAGGAACAAGTTCGAGAGATTCAAGACGTATTGCAACGTCCCTCGTTGATCCGAGCTCTGCCGAAAGGCACAAATCGAGAAGTTCTAAAATTTTTCCTCAAATTTAAGAAACTGGCTCGCGTCTATAAGCCACAGCGATTGCCTTGGGATTTTGGTGATCGCGACGATCACTTTTTGCTTGATCTGGCAGTTCACTCAAAGGCGCATTTTCTCGTTACCGGTGATAAAGCTTTGCGAAAGCTTACGCTTGTCGGTCAATGTGCGGTAGTGTCACCCGTTGAATTTGTCGGTAGGTTACCAAGAATTGACGAGGCCGATTGATCAGACGTTAGAAACGGTCTTGGGATCAAAATGAACGCCCTTTCGCAACTCAACAATTTTAGTGTACCAAAACCGAACCGACGTCTTTCGGCTGCTGGTTTCAACTGTTAAGTAATTGAAATCGCAAGTCTATCAGGCTCCATCAGAGTTCTTCGGCTCGAAGGCACGATGGGCAAAAAAGCTCGCGCCGCAATTATGGAAGAATTGAAAAAAGCTGCCGATGCTAATTCGCCAATCTGTCTACTTGCGACGGCATCTTTGATTGGTGAAGGTGTCGATACTCCGAGACTCGATACACTTGTCTTAGCCATGCCGATTTCATTCAAGGGTCGCTTGGTTCAGTATGCTGGCCGACTCCACCGGCAATGGCCTGGAAAAAAGGATGTGGTTATTTACGACTATCTCGACACATGCAGTGGGCTAACGGTCTCCATGTATCGAAAACGACTGCAAGCGTATAAAAGCATGGGCTATCAAATCCACGCACCCGAGCATTTTTCGCCTGCCAATCAGGGCGCTCAATCGAGCTTTTTTGCTCACAAAGAGAGCGGTTTGATTGGCGGCTGAAGCGCCACCCAACACGGGCAGGGATTTCTCTCATGCGATCACCGTCGGTACCGTCGTGATCGTCGTCTGTCACGGCCATTTGACTGGAGACGACAACGGCTGAAACACTATTGCCGGATTAACGAACGAATCCACTTGTATCCTCTCATAAAGTTGGGATTAGCTCTCTCCTCAAGTTAGTGTTTGCCTGATTGAGCCGCTCAGTGGCGTGCCACTTTGCAAAGCACGTTGCACGATTTTGTATCGTGAAAAAGTTCTTTGATGGCATTTTTGGTTTTTCAACTTTAATTCCGCCGCAGGTACTGGATCTGATCCAGCAGGCCTTCGAATATACTCGCGGTGTTGAGGCCGAGAACCAGCGATTGAGAGACGAGATCGCGCGCTTGAAGAGTGTGCCTGCGAAGCCTGAATTGAAGAAAAGCAAAGACAGCAAGGATGAAGACCAATCGGATGGCGGGAACGGGAAGAAAAAAGGCGGCAGCAAAAAGGGCAAGAAATGGCAGAAGAAAACTTCAATTGAAATTCATGATACGGTCGTTGTGAAGCCACAGGGCCTCCCTCCTGGGTCCAAGCTTTTGGATCAACAAGAGTACACGGTTCAGGATATCGAGATCAAAAATCGCAATACTCGCTACATGATTCAGCGATGGCTGTTGCCAGACGGCACGGTGGTGCGGGGAGATTTACCCATCGAGGTGGTGGGACACTATGGGGCAGAGCTGCGCAAATATGTTTTGTATCAGTTTCATCACAACCGGGTCACTGAGCCCCTTTTACTGGAAGAATTGCGTGAGCTTGGGATATTGATTTCTTCGGGGCAGCTGCATAAAATCTTGGTTGAGGGGCATGAGCTTTTTCACCATGAAAAGCAGGATGTACTGGCGGCAGCACTCTCTGCATCTGCATATATTCAAGTCGACGACACTGGGTCTCGTCACAATGAGCAAAATGGATTTACAACGGTTGTTTGCAATACTTTGTTTACAGTTTTTGAGTCGACAGAGTCAAAAAGTCGGGTGAACTTTCTTGAGGTTCTATTGGGCCGTCGTACCTGCTACCGGATCGGTGTTGAAAGTATTGAGTACTGTGAGCGTTACAATCTGGCCCCTTTTCAGCTAAAAAAACTTAAAATTGGTCTATCTTTCTCAACGCCAGAGCTTTGGGCTGAGTATTTGAAGCAAATCGGCATTAAAAGCCCACCTCACGTGCGGCTGGTTACAGAGGCCGCCCTGCTGGGTGCGCTGTTGGTGACGGATATCAATCCCGCTCTCATTATTTTGAGCGATGACGCAGGTCAGTTTAACATCTTCAAGCACCCGCTGTGCTGGATCCATGCCGTGCGACTGATCAAAAAGCTTGAGCCCATCAACGACGCTTTTGCACTTGAGCTTGAGCAAGTTCGCGGTGAGATCTGGAATCTTTATGATGAACTCGCAGAGTTCAAGAAAAATCCAACCCCTGAGCAAGCGATCGTCCTTGAAGCTATCTTTGATGAGCTTTTTCAAAGAGACTATCAATTTACATCGCTGAAACTCGCCATGCGCAGGCTTTACAAAAATAAGGCAGAGCTACTGGTGGTCCTGTTGCATCCCAAAGTTCCTCTACACAACAATCAATCCGAGAGTGATGTGAGGGAGAAAGTTGTGCGAAGAAAAATCTCAGTGACGTTCTATGATGAAAGTCGCAGGTGCCGCGACTCATTTGCAAGCCTTAAGAAGACCTCTAGTTTGCTTCGCATTTCTTCATGCCATTTTCATTTGAAAACCTAAACGCCTATAACCAAGTTGGTGCAAGCCCATGAGTAAACACGACATTCTTTCTCTCTCCGCAAATCAGAATCGCATGGACCAATTGGATCAAATTATCGATGATCTCTTTGTGCATCTGGCCCTAAAAGATAGTAACGATCACTGAATAGTACGTTAGCTATTTTTCATTCTGATGACTTTAATTCCCGGTTCCGCAGGAGGACCTGGGGAATCTTCTTTATTCTGTTTATCGAAATGCTCACCGTCCATATGAAAAAAGTAGACGTCCTTCTGTTTTTCCAAATTTCTCTTTTGAATTCTGCGTCGCCTTTCCTCAAGCGGGACTTCTAAGTGATAAATTTCCACATTAGCGCCGCTTGATTTGGCGATCTGTTTCAACCATTCGCGAGTTGCAATTCCGCCGCCAAAATCAAATACAACCGAATCGCCTTCTTTTAAAAATTGGATGGCTTGTGAAGCCATCCAATCCAAGGCTTGCTGATAAAATGACATATAATCTTCATAACTTTGGATCGGCTGATTAAATTCTTTAATCGTTTTATCTAAAGAAAAAAATTTGGCCTGCTTTTCTTTTGAAATTTTTAAGGCGAACGTTGTTTTTCCCGCGCCGTTTCCGCCAGTCATAGCGTAGATTAATGGCCTCATTTACACCTCAAAA
>JAYVXN010000382.1:0-4145 GCA_043785085.1 Bdellovibrionales bacterium
CTCGAAGTTCAGCGCGATAATGCTGAGGCGGCGGTGCAGCGTTTTCGTGGCGCTGTGGAAATTAATCCTGAAAATGATCGCGCCTGGGTCGGTTTGGGCCTGCTGCATCGGCAGATGGGTGATTTTGAATTGGCAATGGCCAATCTGGAGCGGGCCCTTGATATTAATGCCCGCAACAAGACAGCGTTAAATTTAGTCGTTGAGTGGGGAGTGACGGATGGTATTTTCGCAACCGCTGTCCGGCGCTTAAGCGAATATCTTTGCCTATGCAGCGAGGATTTTGAAATCAGTTTTTCTTTGGCGAAAATTTTAGTTCATCTGAATCGACTTGATGAAGCTGAATTGGAATTGGAACGAGCCTTATTGCTTGAGCCGACCTCGCAAGACGCCGCTTCTTTGATGCAGGCGTTGGCGAGTGAAAAAGCCAAACGTCGGGTGGCGGCGTGATTACAGTCGAGCGTTCAAAAACCGGACTGCCGATTTTGGCACAAGACGGTCGCTTGCTGAGTTCGGCGTATGACCCCGTGAAAGAGGCAAAAGCTTGGGCGGTGCAAGCGCAGCTGCGGTTACAAAAACACGCCGCGGCCGTTATTCTTGGTTTGGGTAGCGGTTACCATGTAGCCGAGTTATTGAAGCTTGAAAAACATAAACCAATTATCGTGATTGAAAAGAGTTCCGAGATTGCCCGCTGTGTTCGTGACGTCTCAAGTGAATTCATTTTTGAATCGCTCATTGTCGATGAGGACTGGACTCGACTCCTCGACCACGATGAGCTCAAGCGCATTCAACGCTTGCCATTCTGTATGTTGAAACACGGCCCCACCTGCCAACAAAGTGCCGAGTACTATACGAAGGTCGAGAAACTTCTGTTAGCGCGGGATAAAATCAGCTTCTTAATTCATCTTCGACAAAGACCTGAATTGTTCTCGACTCTCGATGTGGTTAGACTAGATAGACTAGAACCAGAAATCATTTCGATAAAGACACTCACGAAGCTCTTCAAGAACGACCAGTTCATGGAAGAGCGTCGGCTATGGAAGGTCTTGGAAGAGTTGGTATTATGAAGATCCTTGTGGTGAGTCTGTTACGTTTGGGTGATATTGTCATGTCGACTCCGGTCTTACGCGGCTTGCGTGAGCAAAATCCCGAAGCGCAGATTCACCTGCTGATCAACGAGCAGTTTTCTGGAGTAGCAGAACTAATTCCGATGATTGACCGGGCCTGGAAGTTTGATCGCGAGTCGATTCAAAAAGGCCTGGGTGATGGCGAACGATCTGTTTTCGAATCGGCGGATCGAGTTCGCGATCTCGTACGCAGTTTGAATCTCGAGGCTTTTGATTTGGTCATCAATCTCACGCAAAATAAATTAAGCGGCTGGCTGGTGAGTCTGATCGAAGGCCAGCGCAAAATCGGACTGCACTTTGATGATTATGGCAAAGCCGTTTTTGGCTCGCCGTGGTTTCACTATCTTAATTCGCAAATTGAAGCCGAAGGCGAAGAAGTCTTTCACTTTACCGATATCTTCAAATTCGCACTTGGCGTGGAGACGATGCAATTTAACCCGAGCCTTATTGAGTCATCCGAGGGCCGCGCGGAAGTCGAGCATCTATTCACTGGGCCCCGTGAATACCTAGCCGTCCAGCCACTGACCAGTGATATCAAGAAAAACTGGAGCCTGGGCGCATTCAAAGAAGCGCTACGCTTGTTTCATGAGTTTCAACCGCAAACGCGCATTTTGATTTTAGGCGCGCCATTTGAAAAGGCGATCTTAGAATCGTGGATCAAGGACTTGCAGGCATCCGGTATTCCCTGCGAAGAAGCCTTTTGCAGCTTTGCCGGCGCTTTTAGTTTGCTGAAACGAGCCAAGCTTTTATTAACGGGCGATACCAGTGTGAAGCACTTGGCCGCCGCCGCCGGTATTCCGCTCTTGGAATTAAGCTTAGGCAGCAGCGATTACCGTCGCACCGGTGCGTATGCGCAGGGAAGCTATATTATCCAGAGCAAAGAAACGTGTGCTCCTTGTGCCCATTCCAAGCCGTGCCATCGCGAACAGCAGTTTTGCGCCTCACGAATTGAGCCCGAGTGCGTGGCCCTTGTCGCACAACAAATCTTCACCGGGAATTTTCACCAGCTGCGCACGGTGGCTGAAGAATTTCAGCAAGATGTCGAAATTCTTCGAACCGAGATTCACACGTCAGGATTTCGAGCTTCTTATTCGTTGCTTGAGAATTTTTCTGAAGCGGCGGTCGGTCGCTGGCTCGATCTCTTTGGCCGAAAGCTCTATCTCCAGGCTTTAGCTAATGACCGTGATATTGTCGGGCAGTTCGGTTCAGAAAGCTTACGGCTAGCGAAATTTCTTCGCCAGGTTTACCCAAAGGTGAGTCAACCGGATTGGCGATTTCTGTTTGCCGCTTTTGAACAGCTGGCCTTTAAATTTGAGACACGGATCACTGGTTTTGAAGGCGGACTTAAAGGTCTTCGCGCCAGTTATGAAAATCCGCAGAGGCTGCGCGAATTTGTCAATGACCTGATTTCGTTTCGGGATCGCTTGCGGATCTCGCCATTTATGTCGTCTTTTAAAAACTCACTGGATTTCGTCATTGAAGACGATATCAGTCCACCGTTTGTGCGCTTTCGTCGCATTGTTGATTCGATCAATGAAATTCAGCACCGCGCGAAAATTGAACTCAAGGTGATTCGCACGCTGCAACGGCAATTTGAGGAGCTCACGTGAGCCAGGATTCTAACCAAGATCTCCAACATTATTTGAAAGTGGCGCTTTTGACGGTTCAATCTCGCTTAAGAAAAAAAGAATTTCCGCAAAAGTTCGACGCCTCTATCGAGCGCCTGAAGATTCTCGAGGAGCTCCTTAAGGAACAAATACCCAATGAAAATACTGATCATCCAGCTCGCTAGGCTTGGCGATATTTATCAGACCTGGCCCGTGGTGCGCGCGCTGAAACGAAATCACCCTCAAGCTGAGATCCATTTACTGACGCGACAGAGGTTTGTTGAGGCGACTCTCGGGCTCGAGGCACTTACAAAAACCTGGGTTCTTGAAACACGTGAGATCCTCTCGCCACTCATCGATGAAAAAGCTGATATTGAGTTGTCTTTAGCGCGTCTGAATGGACTGTGTGAGCAGTTAAAAAAGACCGGCTTCACGCGTCTCATTAATTTAAGTTTCTCGCCGTTGTCCAGCTATCTGACTTCGTCTTTGGCGTCAGCTGAAATCTCCGTTTCAGGCTATACCCGCCATTCCGATGGATGGCTGGCCATTCCTGATGATCCCAGCAGTTATTTTTATGCCCAGGTGGGCCTTGGACGCTTCAATCGTTTACATCTCACCGATGTGTTCGCGCAGATTGCGCAAGTTGAATTGAGTCTTGAGGATTGGCATACCGGCGTTGCGCATCCGAGGCACGGAATTTTGGTTCACATCGGCGCCAGTCAGTCTTTGAAAACTTTAAGTAGCCACAAGTGGCTGCAGGTCGTGCGCGGACTTTTAGAGCAGCAAAATGAGCCGGTCACGTTGGTTGGCAGTGCCGCAGAAAAAGAAATCGCGGCACAAGTTGCCGATATGAGTGGCCCACGCGTGCCGATCAATCGGGTGGGGCAAACCAGTTTACCAGAACTGTTTCAATTGATGGCGACCACTCGTTTACTGGTGGGCGGTGATAGCGGTCCGATTCATATCGCCTCTTTGGTGGGCACACCCGTATTGAATCTTAGTTTTCAGACTGTGTCGTTTTGGGAGACGGGGCCAAAATCAGCTGGCAGTCGCATCATCGCTGTCGAAAATGAAGAAGCACTTCCTAGTGACAGCGTGGTCAGCGAGGCTTTGGCACTCTTATCTGGTTTGCCGTCGCGTCTCGCCACAGTTACGGTTTCATCGCCATTAGCTGCGTATGCAACTAGTGCTGGCAGCAGTTTTGAATGGGATTTGATTCAAGCTCTCTATATGGGGAGCGGATTCCCGGCACCCTGTAGTGCCCTGTTTTTGGACGGTGTGGCCCGCATGATTGAGATTAATACGGTGGCGCTCGAGCAAATTCAGATTCTGAAAACTCAACCCACACAGTCGACGGCGCCTGAAATTCTCAATCGCGTTGATGAAATCATGGAAGCTATCGTGCGCATGGTCC
>JAYVXN010000383.1:0-13068 GCA_043785085.1 Bdellovibrionales bacterium
AGACGAGACTCTTTGAGTTCCTCAAGTTGGCGCAACATCAGGACGGCGTAATAGACCTGCGCTTCCTCAAGGATTTCTGGAGCCGCCATCATCGTGTGGTAAACGTCCAGGAGCCGGGTGAGACTTTGCGGCAATGAGCGCTGTTGCACCTGACTCGCTAAAACGAAATAGAGATACCGCTCCAGAGGGCGAACCGCTGAATCAAAATGCACTTTAGATCGTTCACTTTCGCTCTCATGGTATTGATTCAAATAAAACTTCACTAGGCCGCGCACAATATGACTTAGGCGCGCTTCGCCTCTGACGGCGTCGACCCGATTCAAAAATACTTGCATGGTTTTTTGCAACTCACGACTGATTTCATCAGAGGGTTGGGACTTTTTGGTTTCCCGTGCTTGGAGAAAGATCCGCAAGAGAGCATAAAAAGCTTTATCGTGAGCAGCCGCGGTCTGCTCGAGACGACTTAGATAATATTGTGCGGCCGACGTATCATCGGCCAGTATATGATTACTTAAGAGCATTTGCTCAATTTCAGATTGCCGTAAACCCAAGCGATACTTCATCGTATTGAGAATCAAAATCCGGTCTTGATACGTGCGACTGCTACGCAAGGCGTTGTTTAAGATCGGCTCATTCCATTGCACGGGGACAATTCCAGTCGCCGGCATTTGGTAGACGTCGAGTGAACCCTCAAAGGCACAAGTCACGTAAACTGAATTTTGAAAAGGTCTCGGAAAACTACAACTGCTTTCGACTGAGGTGAGCTGTTCAGGAAAAATTTCTTCATTTTTTTGCGCCGCCAAAGCCTTAGCTATAGGTAGGCGAAAGACCACGGCATTGTCGTTGCCATCGATGACATTATCGTTATTAGTGTCATTGAGATAATGACTAAAATAGAGATAGTTCTCGTCATCTGAGATTGCTGGAAATCCCGAAAGGCCAGGCAACGCGAACTTCAGCGGTGTCGCTTTCATTGTGGTGAGATCAAGAATCACCAAACCCCGCGTCGCAACTCCGTCTTTTTCATTCAGTTCATTAAAAACTAAAAAGCGACCACCCGCTTTCATTGCCGGCGACCAAATCCTACCGTCGGCTAAGACATGATGAATCTTGCCATCAATTGAATCGGCAATAATTTGCCGGTTTTGGGTGTTGATATCGCGCTCAACATAACCAATTTCGTTGGCACTCTTCCAAAACGGATTACTGCGCTCGGTCGCCTGATGCTTCGGATCTCGCATTAAGCAGTGAATCTCTTTATCGGGAAGCGGCTGTGTGAGTTTACCCGTCGGCTTGACGTAACAGATATCTCCCCGAGCATTGAATTTATAATAACTAAAGACAATCAATCCAGTGGGACCAAACGACGGCTCTTGTGAATCCGCATCCAGAGACAAGAGATCTTTGACTTCGCCGGTTTTCAAATCTTGCAGCCGCAGGTGTGGAACAAGATCAGCCTTGTGTGTAAAAACCAGAAAATTCCCGCCAGGATCGACGGCCCCATGATATTGATCATCCGGGCCGACCGTGATCTTTTTCAAAGGCAAAAGCCGATTGGTAGCGGCAATCCGTTTTTGCACAATGGTCTCGGCCATTCCAGCGGTGGTTTGCAGCAGCAAACAGCTAGCAAGAAAGAAAGTTTTTAATCCGGTTCTCATTTTTTTGCACCTGTTTGATTTTGACCAACGACCTCACCGCCCGCCATTTCACCATTGAGAATATTGTAAAGGCGCGCTTTGGCATTATTAACCGGAACCTTTGAAAACGGCGTTGGACCTTGCGCAGCCGTTTTCGAGAGAAGGTCCCCCTCAAACTGCGGCCAGTCTCCGGCAGCTTCTTCTTCAAGGACAGTTTGCCGATCAATCACATAGATTTTGGGCGAACAAGCAACGAGGCTCGCGCCAGCAAGAATTAAGCCGAGATAAATGATGGAGTTGGTCATTTCAAGGGTCCTTTCTGAGTCTCTTTCACTAAATCTGAAGTCGATTGCGTAATTAAAGTTGAAATCGGAATACCGCGCAAACTTTGGCGTTGCGAAATACCCAGGGCGGTGATGCCGACATCCATATCCATATAACCTTCAGCAAAGGCCAGCGCCACGGACGTCGGATAGCCGACTCCTAGAAGGCTGCGCAATTTATTGAGTTTTTCATCTTCATATTTTGGATCTAAAATATTGATTAGCGCCGTTAATTGCGGGCCGCCGATCTCAGTAATATCAATGCGTCCATCCATGGTGGTTTTATTCAAATCCAGCACAAAACCGGATCGGCCACTGATATTTTTATCGCCACTCGGCATTCGTTTTAAATATTGCTTCGGCAAAATCTCGCTGAGATTCAGGCTGGTGAGACGTGATAATAAACCAAATTGCAGATTGGCGGGATAGGCGTCAAAAAACATTTCGCCATAAACACGTCCCGCACCGAGATCCATGTCGAATTGGTGCGCAAAAAGCATATTTTGATGGACGTCGAAAAAGCCAACGAAAGGTCCATAAGTTTTTTCCTGCCATTTGATTTTTTCAATGGTCATTTGATCAGCACCCTGAATCAGCGGCCGGACCCGTTCAAAATCGACTCGCTCAAAGGGATTTTGCGTAATGAGCTGGCTAAACTTAATTACCTTACCTTCACGGCGCAGTTTTTCAGAGAAGGGCACGCGACCGCTAATGCCAGTGGCACTCAGATCACCTTTGCTCCAAGAAAAATTTCGCATATTGACGCTTCCAGAAAGATTAACATCGTCTCCACGTACGATCGAAAGCGAAACTGGAACTTGAATCTGTCCGCGAATGGTTTGCCCTGCGACTTCCGGAAAATCCCCCGGAATCTGCAAATTCAATTGGGCATGGGCCTGAAAGTCTTTGGAAAGAGTATTACCGGTCGCATCGGCTGTCATATTGATAGCCGATTGATTGATATCGGCATGAAATTCTTCAAGCGTGAGTTTACTGCCGTCGCGAACTTGGGCCTTCATCGTCATCTTCAAACCATTGAGCGCCGCCACCTGCCCAGCCAGTTTTTGCTCAAGCAAAATCTGCCCTTGTTGGAACTCCATAGCAAAATCGATATTCTTGGCCGCCGCTAAATCCGGAGAGCGCACCAACAGGGACACTTTCGTGTTCAGGGCTTTGCCGAGTTTGGCAATCTCAATACTTGGCAAAACCGCTTCGACATCGCCACTTGGCTTGCCATTGACAACGGAGATCTTGTGCGTGACGATCATTGGCTCACTGAAATGCACCGGAAAAATCTGCGACACTGCCGACCGAATTTCTTTGATTTCAGTGCGGCCCGACGTCGTCAGCAAAGACGAGGATGTTGCCGCTTGGCCCGTCGTCGAGGTCATTTCCAGTTTTGACTGAATTTGCCATTGGCCGTAATCGCTGTTATTGACGCCAAATTGACCCGTGAAATCCAAATGTCGCTGCGGCTGATTCCAATTGGATTGAGAGGACAGCGTCGCTGTCCACGGCTTTTTCAAACCGGGTAATTTAAATTCGGAAGTAGAGGATTGGCTTTTGAATTGCACCGATTGCGCGGCATCTACCTGGGCATCGAGGTGAGACGCAACCCGCACATCGCCAGTTTGTTTTAAAATGGCGGCGGCCTTTACCAATCCCGCCAAGCGCGGATCACCGTCTAAGCGCACGTCCCCTTTAAATGTGAGATTTGATTTGTCGGGATCAAAGGTCGTATCACCCGTCACATCAAAGAGCTTTAGGTTTTCCAGCAAAGCTTGCGAAGTGAGATGGGTCGACCGCAAATCCCGAGAGGTTTTGCAGTCGGCCTCCCATTTCACAGAAACTGGCTTGAGTAAAAAAGCTGGTGCCGTGAGCTCACGCATTTGATAGGCAATGATCATTTGCAAATCTGGCTGAAGTGTCGATCTTATACTGAATTCTTGAGACCCACTGGTGATGCGACTCACCTGATTGCCGGTGCGGTTTTCAATCTCCATTCTCGGAATCGACGTGAGCGCTTATAAATCAACGACGTCAAACGAATTGCGATTGAGCGCAAAAAGCTCTGCGGTTTTCGCTAAGAGCTTAAAATCCGAAGTCGAATGAAGCAGCGGAATCTTCACATGCATGACCCGCGCTGAATTTTCCTGGCCGACATGAATGTCTTTGAGATCCATAAGAAACTGCGTCGGCTTGATCTCATAAAGCCACAAGCCTTTGTCCTGATGAATGCCCGCATCTAGTTTGCCGACAAATTTTAGTTTCAAGGAGGTTTCGCCTGAAGGAGAATCAGCGATCGCCGGATTTTTTTTCGCAATCATCATGACAGTCAAATCATCACCGGTGGTAAATTCGCTCTTGGCGGCAAGCTGATTTTTAAGGGAAGCAAATGATAAATTGAAATCAAGGTTGTGCGCTTCCGCCTTTAACTCAGTTACCGGATTCCCTTTCGTGAACTGCAAATCCAAGTGATGCAAACTAAAGTTTTCGATTTTAACCCGCACGGGCGGGTTTTCAAAAAATTCGCGCATACTCTTGATGAGCGAAGTGAAATCTGCGGGAGAGGTTGCGGCAACTTCAGCCGGTATTTTCTCAGAGATCGCTGAGAAGACAATCGCCGGATGTTCGATTTGCAAAACCTTTAAGTCGAAACTTTTAGATAAGATTGAAAACTCGTACCGAGCCGTGATTTCATCGATGGCAATATCGGCCTTATTCTCACCGCTCTTCCAGAGAATTTTTAAATTCTTAAAATGCAGTCCTGTAAAAATATCGACGCGACCGTCACTGAAGGTCAACTGCGTGTTGAAGCTTTTCGCTAAAACGTCCTGCGTCTTTGCAATTAAAATCCGCGAAGCTGAGGGACTGCGCAGGAACAAGATAACCGCAGCTAGAAATACGAGCACAATTAAAACAAGGCTGAGAAAAATTCGGCGTAAGGTGATTTTCATACTGCTAGAATATTAGGGTTTTTGGTGGTCGCTATCAACTGACTTATTCGTCTTCGATATGCCTATTTAATTAGCAAAAAAACAAGCGAAACTTGACACCTAGTCCCGCTTCGTCTCCACCTTACCTGATTAAAGTCCCGATTAAAGTCCCGACCCCTCTCTGCCGATCATATGTTTAACTAGGTTAAAGATAAATCTTATTAAGATAGGACGCCTGAATATCAAAACGCCATCTGGCAGCTAACAAAATCGTTCCAGTTTGCGATCAGGATCTTGCGACGGTCATTATTGAGACAGTGCCTAGCATCATGCGCCAGCTTCGCACTGAGTTTCGTCAGAGTGCCAAACCTGAAATGACAGTTCCGCAGCACCGCATACTGGCCCATATTTTGGGTGGCGCGCAGACGGCGGCGGAATTGGCCGAACTGCAAGGCGTGAGTCTTCCAGCCATTTCAAAAATGGTCGAGTTCCTGGTCGAACGCGGATACCTCAAACGAGAATTTCGCTCTGGTAATCGCAAACAAGTGTTTTTGCATCTCACCCCACAAGGCCGGGCGCGCTATCAGAAAACGCGGGATTTAGCGCAAGAACGGCTTGCCCCGACCTTGGCGCAAGCGACAGCTCAAGAAAGAGAAGTTATCATTAAGGGACTACAAACTCTCCACGCCCTCATGAATTCAAATTCGACCAGTTAAGGAGACAGCTAGATGTTTTCACTCTCAGATCTTTCCATTCGTCGACCTGTCTTTGCTTGGATGCTCATGGTTGGCCTGATCGCCTTTGGCGGAATTGCCTTTTCAAGGCTCGGCGTGAGTCAGCTGCCCGATGTTGATTTTCCCATTATCACTGTGGCCGTCCACATGGAGGGTGCGCCACCTGAGGTGATGGAACAAGACATCGTCGACGTCCTTGAAGACAAAGTTATGAGCATTGAAGGCGTGAAAACCGTCAGTTCCTCGTCTCGAAACAGCAATGCCACGATTAAAGTCGAATTTGATCTGAGCCGCAATATCGATTTAGCTCTGCAAGACGTACAAGTAAAAATTTCGCAAGCACAGCGATTGCTGCCACCCGAAATTGACCCGCCCACGATCAGCAAAACCAATCCTGACGATATGCCGATTATCTATCTGGCCATTCAAGCTCCGAATTACACGCCCCAAGATTTGATGATTTATGTGCGCGACGAGCTGAAAAATAAATTTGCCACAGTTGCGGGCGTTGGCGACATTCAGCTCGGCGGCTACTTAGAGCCGAACATGCGCATCTGGATTAAAGACAAAGAACTCGGAAAATTTGATTTGGCGGTGAATGATGTCATTGACAACATCGGCAAAGAACACGTCGACCCGCCAACCGGTCAAGTCGACCAACATAAAAAAGAATATAATCTGCGCTTTTACGGCGAAGCGACGACCCCTGAGCAGTTTGCCAACATCCGTCTGAACACGCGCGGCGGTGTCGCCAATTTTGCGCCCATTTCTCTCGGAAAAGTAGCTCGCATTGAAGATGGCACAGATGACGTGGTGACCATCGCCCGAGCGATGAGCCAAAACGCCGTCAGTCTCGGCATTGTTAAGCAGCGTGGCTCCAATGCCGTCGCCGTCGCCCGCGGCATTCGTAAGAAAGTGGTGGAGCTGAAAAAAATCTTGCCCAAAGGCATGGATATCGGAGTGAACTTTGATTCCAGTAAATATGTTGAGGACGCTGTCAACGATTTGACCTTCACGCTGGTCCTCTCAGCTATTTTGACAGGATTGGTTTGTTGGGTTTTTCTTGGCTCTTGGTCTTCGACTTTTAACGTGCTCTTGGCGATTCCGACGTCAATTGTCGGCGCTTTCAGCGTTCTCTACTTTCTCGGCTTCACGCTGAATACCTTTACACTTTTGGCGCTCAGTCTCGCTATCGGTATCGTCGTCGATGATGCCATCATGGTGCTCGAAAACATCACCCGGCATATGGAAATGGGTAAACGGCGGGTCAAAGCGGCCCTTGAAGGCTCTCGAGAAATCACCTTTGCCGCGGCTGCCGCCAGTATTTCAATCATCGCAATCTTTCTGCCCGTGGCATTCATGAGCGGAATCATGGGCAAGTTTTTCTTTCAGTTCGGCGTGACTATGACAGTCGCGGTTTTGATTTCACTTCTCGAAGCACTGACTCTAACGCCGATGCGGGCGGCGAGTTTCGGCGGTGAAATCAGCCATGCCCGCCGCACTGCCTTTGGCCGCGGTTTTGAGCGCATGATGGATGCCATCACGGTTCTCTACAAGCGGTCTCTCTCATTTTCACTGCAGCACAAATGGAAAGTCATAATCATTGCCACGGCTGTGAGCACGGGGAGTTTTTATATTTCTCGGTCACTCAGACAGGAATTTTTGCCCAGCGAAGACCAAAGCCGATTCATCATTGCTCTGACGACCCCCGTCGGCTCATCTCTGCAGGTCACCGATGACAAAGTCAAACTTGTGGAAGAATACATCAAAAACCGCCCTGAAACATTTCGCTATTTTGCTATCATCGGCACGGGTGATCTGAATTCAGCGCGCGTCATTGTCACTATGAAAGATCCTGGTCAACGCGGCATTGACCCAGTGGCGCACCATGAATTACGCCAACAAGAAATGATGAACCTCAGCCGAACTGAACTCAGTAAAATCCCAGATTTGCGAGTGGTCGTTCAAGATTTGTCGATGCGAGGTTTGACAACGTCACGAGGGTTTCCAGTTGAGTTCACCGTACAAGGCCCGGAATGGGAAGCCCTAGCCACCCACTCATCGACCATTATGAGTGAGCTCGAAAAAACCGGCTTAGTCATTGACGTCGACACCGATTACAAAGTCGGTATGCCAGAAATTCAAATTGTTCCCGATCGCACCAAAGCCTCCACCCGGGGCGTACCTCTAAAAGTCGTTGGCGAGACGATCAATGCCATGATCGGTGGGCAAAAAATCGGGCAATATCCCAAAGCCGGACACCGCTATGATGTGCGCATTAAGCTTGAAAATGACGAGCGCGATCAAGTTGAGCGGATCAATGGTCTTTTTGTCAGAAACAATCGCGGCGAGTTGGTGCGCTTATCTGATTTGGTTAAAATTGAAAAACACCCGACTGTGCAAAGCGTTTCGCGCCAAAATCGCGAGCGCGCCATCACGATCTTTGCAAATATTAAGCAAGGCCAGTCACAAAAGATCGCGCTTCAAGCCGTGCAATCCATCGCTGCGCGTGTGCTGCCAGATGGTTACCACGTGGTCTTAAGCGGCAGTTCGCAGACCTTCCAGGAGTCATTTTCAAGTTTGATTTTCGCTCTGATCTTCGGAATTTTCGTCGCCTACATGGTCTTGGCCACGCAGTTCAACAGCTTCATTGATCCGGTTTCGGTCTTGTTTGCTCTCCCGTTTAGCGTCTCTGGCGCCTTTGTTTCTCTCTGGATCACCGGTCAATCGCTCAATATTTACAGTATGATCGGCTTGATTTTGCTCATGGGTATTGCCAAAAAGAATTCAATTCTTTTGGTCGATTTCACGAATCAGGTCCGCAATGAAGGTGAAAATCTCGTTTCGACAGCCCTGGTGCGCGCTTGCCCAATTCGCCTGCGGCCGATCTTAATGACGTCATTTGCGACTGTTGCCGGCGCAATTCCGGCCGCGCTCTCCATCGGGCCCGGATCAGAAACTCGGATTCCAATGGCTGTGACCGTCATTGGCGGCGTGATTATATCGACGTTTTTCACATTGTATTTAGTGCCATGTGTTTATCTGGCACTGTCACGATTCGAAAATCGCAAATCGCTCATGGACGAAGAAGGATTGCAAGCTCACCCATTTCTTAAAAAAGAAATGGAAATAAAGAGCACTGTGAAAGGTGCTCATGAAGGACAATCCGCACTGCAATAATTTTTTTTATCAGCCAGACTTTCGACCGGATCAGCGACTGGCGCCGGCGAGTTTTTTGCCGCAATCAACGCAAAATATTTGCCGCTCTTTTCGACGCGCGGCATGTTTGGTCTCATCACAGCGCGCATGAATTTGTGAATTCACTAGCTGGCCACAATTCGGACAAAATTTGACGGGCGCATTGGCGCGACCATGGTTCATGTTGGCACAACGAACTTCCATTAGGCTCTCTGAAATTCTGATTTCCAGCGATGGAGGATAAGTCCATTGCTAGGATCGTAAGGAGACAAACCAACGGTGACTTTATCACCCACCACAACTTTGATTTTAAAGCGCTTCATTTTTCCGCAAAGCTTCGCAGAAATTGAGAGACCATTATCGAGTGAAACACGATAGGTGCCACCACCCATGAGATCAAAAATCTTACCGTCAACTGAGACGAGATCATCTTTTGCCATTCTTCAACCTCCTGAAAACTGAAGGCCGCATCGACGGTTATGAAACAAGCACACAACGCACTGCAAGGCGACATTTACTGAGTGGCATTAGAATAACACAGACTAGTCAGAATACATACTGGATTCAACCGCAAACGTCGGTACAACAATTTACTTTACCCTGAGGAAGTAAATACTCTAATTACTTGCACCTGGCCAAAGGCCTAACAGACTCCTAAAAATGTGTTTTATTCCTGTCGGGCTACTTGCAAGACACGCTCGGGACTAATTATAGTAGTGACGCACCACCCGACAGATGCAGAAAGCAGGCCCATGCACGCCATTCCGATTCCGGGTTTTAGCGAACCATTCAGTTCAATCACGCACCTTTGCGCCGCATTTCTCTATTTTATCGGAATGTTTTTTCTCATTTCTAAAGGCAAAGGCAATGTCGCACGAATGACGTCATTGATGATCTTCTCATTTTCATTGGTCTTTCTTTTTTCAATGAGTGGCGTCTATCATCTGCTTGAGCCTGGCGGGGTGCCACGAGATGTCTTACGACGCCTTGACCACACCGCCATTTGGGCATTGATTGCTGGCACCTTCACGCCGATGCATGTGATTTTGTTTCGCGGCGTGTGGCGCTGGGGAATTCTTGTTTTGGTTTGGGTGGTCGCGATTACCGGCCAGACACTCGAAGCGATATTTTTAACCGAACTCCCAGAATCTCTCATTCTGTTTTTCTTTCTCGCCCTAGGCTGGTTGGGTGCCTTGTCCGGATTTATGTTTCGCCGCTCCTACCAACAAGACCGCAGCGTCCACTTACTACTCTTCGGCGGGGTCTCGTACTCTGTCGGTGCAATGATCGATTTTTTGCGCTGGCCAACCTTGATCCCGGGAGTGATTGCCTCACACGAGATCTTTCATCTCTTTGTCATTCTCGGAAGTTTTTTTCACTGGCTGTTTATCTATCGTTGGGCACATTATCCGGTCGGAGACAAAATCACTTTTCATGTCACTGTTTATCCAACGGCGAGGTATGTTGCCCGTGCCCAAGGTGAGAAGTTAAGTCTTGAGGCGACGTCCATTGACGATCTCAAAAGGGATATTCGAACCAAAGTGAGTGAAATCTTTCACCCGCGCGTCCATCAAGTCATTCGCCTGCGCTATTTCAAAGAAGAGCACCTTTAATCCCAGAGACTAGGTAAAAAAAAAGCCAACCTCAAAGGTTGGCTTTTTTTAGCAAACTATAATCGTTGCAGAAGCAAAACGATTACCAGCGTCCGCCGCCGCCACCGCCACCGCCACGACCACCGCCGCCGCCGCCACGTCCGCCGCCGCCGCCGCCGCCGCCACCGCGATTATCACGCGGAGCCATCGGACGAGCTTCGTTCACCAACATTGCGCGACCTTCGTAATCTTGGCCGTTCAATTTTGTGATTGCAGCTTGTGCATCGCTGTCAGTCGCCATTTCAACAAAGGCAAAACCTTTGCTGCGTCCACTGTCGCGATCCATGATAATCTTCACAGTGTCGACAGTGCCGCACTCTGAAAATGTATCCATGAGAGCTTGCTCTGTTGCTGAATATGGCAGATTGCCAACGTAAAGTTTCTTACCCATAAAACCTCCTTAAGGCCGGGCGTTGCTTCGGAGACTATGGGTACCTACCCGCTAACTCGAAACAGACAGTTGAACACTTACCTGCCCATCATAACATAATTCAGAAGCAATTAAAGGACATCGTTAAGAATTTATCTAGATGAGTTTAATTACGAAAAACCTGTGTTTTATTAATTACTTAACCTCTGCTGCAGAAGATTTAAAAGGGCCTTAAATTTCTGTTAGCAACGCGCCAAAACAGCTGAATTTAGCGCCAATTGTGTTCTAATCTTAACTATTAGGTGTGTTATCAAGGCCTTGAGAGCGAGCAGGCTCCTTCTAGGCCGAGCGCTCAGGATAAATAACGCCAAGCTTTGCCGCGACCTCACGCCAAGCTTCACCAATCGCGACTTGAAGTTCGCGACGAAGATCATCTCGTTGACTCGCCAACTTCCCCGAACATCCTGCCGATAAAAAAACGCGTGTCATATTCGTGCCCGACGGATGAACCGCAACTTTAAATCCAGCCAAATCAGGACCAGAGGATTGTAAACGATTGGCCAAACGCAAGGAAACTGCGGCACTCAGTTCACTCCGAAGTTTTTCAAAACTTTCTCTTAGAGGAAGGTGTCGAAAAACAAATTCTGACGACAATTCAAATCCATTTGAAAAGTTCTGCGGGTTCTTACTCAGGAAGGAAATCGTCGCATAATGCTTGCGCGTGCTTCCGGTATTTAACACTACTGTCTCAGGAGTTTGTGTTTCAACCTGCCCGTAATTACCATCATCCAGAAGTACAAAATCGCCGACCAAACTCGGAAACCACGGTTCGGACTCAACAACCGGCCGCGATTGCATGGTGACAAGTATGGCCGCTGGCAAGGTAATCATGCCGCCCTGAAGAGCTTCATTCACCAATACTGAACGAAAACCCAAGTCCTTCACACGCCAGGGCACGCCTTGCCACACCACGCGCTCTCCTAATCGAACCGTACCCAAATTCAACGCCAGGCGTACCTCGACCAAAAAATGTGAAATGAAAGTTTTCGACGACCAAACGACCGCCACTAAGATCACCATCAACAAAGTGACCATAAACCAATCATTGAGAAAATGCAGAGTCAGGATGACGGCCATGATCGAAAACAAAGCTGCCAAAACCGAATAAATAATTTGAATTGGCTTACTCGCTCCGTGAATTTTTGACCGCACTGGTTTTAGCTGAAACAGATACGGTCGAATAAACAACAAACCCCAAAACACGGCCGTAAAAACCAGAATTGAAATCAGCAAGTTTTTGCCACGGGTAGAAATGAAATCCTGAATCTCTTCTGAAATAAATTGCACGACCGTGCGATGATCACTTTCTTCCTGACTGAGTTTGCGTTGCAAGGTATCCAGTTGCACTTGAATGTCATCGCGCGAATGCGAAAGCGCGGTGCGCGAATCCACGAGCTGCTGTGAAAATTTTGGATAAGTCTGCGTCTTTATGGCACTATCCAGATGATTGATCGCTTTATCCGTCTGCATGAGCCGATCAGATAAATTAAAACTTTTCGTCCGATAGGATTCAATTCGTCTCGGTTTTTCACTCACCCGATGAATGGCATCGAAAAGCGGCTCAATAAATTGCTGGGCCTCTTGCACCAGATCGCGCTTTTTTGGCTGATTATCAGGCTCTGGCGTCGGCAGATCCACATCAGAGACAATCGCAATAAAACTAAGACGTGCCCGCTGCAGTTGCGCTTCAAGTTGGGTGACTTCATCTTTCAGATCATTGATTTCATCTTTACCCGCACTCGCCAAATCCTTGTGGTGCTGCTCAATCTCTTGCTGCAGCCAAAGAATTTCACGTTGAATGGTGTCCATCTGCGCGGCTTTTTGCTGCGCCGGTGTTGGCGTCGGAGTCTCACTCACCTGGCTTTGGTCATCGGCCAAGACCAGCTGAGAGGCAAAAACACACCCAATGAAAATCGCAATGAAAAATCTAAAGATGTTTGGCATTTACCTAATATAACATCTTCGAAAAATTCGGCAATAGTAGAGAGGGACTAGTCCACCAGGGAAGGATCTGTGACCAAATAAAGGAGACGATTTTTGCGCAGTGGATTTCGAGTCAGACCGAGGCGGGAGGAGGAACGGCTAGCCAGAGGCGTACAGCCAAAGGCTGTCCGTTGGACAGACCGGACGACGACCAACGAAGGGCTGGCTCGAAAGA
>JAYVXN010000384.1:0-4127 GCA_043785085.1 Bdellovibrionales bacterium
AAAAGTGAGTATACAGGCGGCGTTTTATCAGATATGATTATTTAAGATAATTTCTTATCCGAGGAGAGCATATGCCGTCGCTCAAAACCATCACTGTCTCACTTCCCGTTGCCATGGGAAAAGAGATTGAAAAGGTCGCAAAAGAGGAACACAGGACCATTAGTGAGTTGATTCGCGAGGCATTTCGGCAATACCAAGCCCAACGAAACTTAAAGGCACTGGCCGCAGAGGGCAGGCAGTCCGCAAAGGCGAAAAAATTGAGCCCCAAGGATTTTGGTGGTCCGTTTGAGGAATAGACCTCACCAACTCAGCGCCTGCGTTGACTCCATTGTTTATATTTCGGCAATTGCATTCGGTGGCAAGCCTCTTAAGGTCTTGGAACGTGCACTGAACCGCGAATTTCTTCTCATAACGGGCGACAATATAATTTCCGAGGTCCGGCGCAACCTTCTTGGGAAACTCGATCTTGAAAAGGATCGGGTGGATTGGTTTCTCTCTGATATTTCTACCGTTTCCTCAGTCTTTGTCCCTGGTGGCTCCATTAATGCGACAGCCAACGAGGGTGATAACCTGGTTTTGGAGGTCGCCCTGATGGGCGGCGCTGATGTCCTGGTCACGGGCGACAAGAAGCACCTCTTGCCGCTCAAGGAATTCCAGGGAATCGTCATTGAGCCGCCTTCAGCATTTCTCGCGCGACTTGATGCGATTAAATGATCTACCGTCCACGAAAGGAACGTGAGTCGAGCGCCCAAGGTCGTTTCTTTCGTGGTCCCATTTCGATGACAGCAAGATCGGGATCTACCCGAAGCTTGCGCAGACCATCTTTGATCCAGGATCTACTACATTTGAAATGGGCGGCTAGTTTTTCAATCCCCCACCTTTCGATCCACCGCAATCTTGCCAGTTCGGTGAAATCGAGAGACTCTCGCTCCCAGGAGACCGTGTAAAATCGAGGACACGTTAGGTCGCCTGGTTCTTGGAGCTTTGCGTAGCCTCCACCACACCGCGAAAGGCGCGAGCAATTGCCGGAAACGATTATTCCGATTGCATCGACAGTCAGATGATACTTTAACGGCGCCTGGCGTCCATGCGTCCTACTTGTTTTGAAATAAGTGGTTACACCTGGGCCCTGATCTATCTAGCAATTCTTTTCTTGGCTTTAGCATCAATATTGGATCTTGGCCTCGGCTTCCCATTATGAGGCGGCATATATCTTGTGCCGGAAGCTGCCCCAGGTCGCGATTAAATTGAGGATTATTTTTTTGAATTAAATGAACCCACTCCGGGTTCTGCAAAAGGACACTGAGGTTTTGAGCATAGCTTGAATTGGCGCTTTTTTTGGACGTACTTATAGAATAAAGCATTTCTAGGCCTTCGGTATCGGGTGGAAAAAATTTCATTGTCTCATCAACGAGGTGCGATGAGTCACTGACCGACAATTGCTCTTTAGTTCTCATTGCTAATCTCACATACTGTTGTCGAAATGTAGGATCATTTTCAATTCGATAGGAGCGATTATAGGGATGGAAATCGAGGAGCCCCTTAATTTCATTGTTCGCAATAAGCCTGTCCATGTATGCATAAACAATACTACGCATCTCGGCTATAAGACTTACTAACTCCGACTCACTAGTCGCAGCTAGGACCTTCTCTTTCACAGCTTTAGATGACGTTGAAAATATTTCGTCCCCGTATACATCCCAACTTTTGCCTAAACGCAAACCTAACACCTGGGTCACAACAGGATCAACATGGATTCTCACACCAAAGAATCGGTCTTTTGTATTTAGCACAGCGGCCGCATACAACTTTAAAAAAGAGGGATGTTTTGCCCACTTTTCATGAAAATGGATTGATCTCACAAGCTCTTCATTATGTTGCAATCTCAACTGGTCCATGAGTTCTGGATACTCGAAAGAGTTTTCCAATTGGAACCAACGTGCAATCACACCATAGCCTTCCTCCGTATTGTTGCGAATGGCCTTAGAAATCAGGTATGCTGCGGCGACTTTATCCTCAGGGCCAAAAAAGTTTTTTAATTGGTTCATGCGAATTGCCAATATTTCAGCATCCGCAGGTTCGTAAACTTCGCCCGTGCTTTTTTTTCTCCCTGCAAAGCCCATTAAATATTGAATATAATACGTTAAATTTCGACAACAGGAGGGATAGTCATTAGCAACGTGAACTGCCTTCGCATTCCGAATTGAAGTGGGATGTCCATTCCTATTGGCGTCGTTTCCCAAGCTTAAATCGCTGTTCCCTGCCCCAGGTTCGACTGAGAAGCGGACTGGATAAGTCCCAAACCCATTGTGTTCCTGATCTCCTAGGCCGACCCAAAATCCCACATATCTGCGGTGGCTAACAAGCATATTTGCTTCGCCGTAAGGGGACCAGGAAATTGATTGTAGTGCCGGAATTGAAGGCGTATTGTGTGTAGCAAATTTAAGACCTAGTTCACCAGCTGTCGGCCCTTCAGTAGAGTTCAATGGCAATATTGGCACAAAGTCCCATGATGGCTCAAGCAAGCGCAATTTTTTCCAGCCATCCCCAGAAACATCAACTTCGCCATCCGCCCCTTTGGGGTGCATTGTTTTTAAAGCAGCTCGCACACCAGAGTTAACTTGCAGATCCATTGCATGGCGAAAACTAAGGGCGTGTGGCATAATTTCGCTAGCAATTTCAATCACTGACTCACTAGTCGCCTGTACAGGATCAGGCTGCCATTTAGCTGAGATACTCTGGACCGTCAACCGTGTGCTGCTTGACAAATTCATTTGAAATTCAGCTGCGGAATGAACAAGGTGGAGCGCTGCTACGAAATCTGACTCAACCTCAACACTCCCAAGTGGATTCCTGGTTAGGAAAACTTCATTTGTGGATACACTCTTTAATAAAGCAGTTGATCTGGGAGAAGACTTGATTCCACCTGCCTCGGTCAGAGGCATCTCTCCAGTAGTAATAGAGTCAAAAGCAGCTCTTACCATTGGGTCGTCGTCAAGATTAACAATTTCCAATTTACCCGGGGTCTCTTTAAGGTATGGAAAGGTTTGACAAATTTTTTCGTAAAGTTTATCAGCCAAATCCTTACGACCACGAACTCCGATGAGTATTGGGCGATCCCATTTGAGAATCTGCATCAAATCGAAATCAAATCGATTTATAGCTATTGCCTTATCTCCCGCCATTTTCTGCAAATACCACTTCACATAGTACAAATAAGCTGCAGCGGTCGACCCGCGAAGCGAAACCTCAAGGCCTAGAGCAGCTGCTTCACGAGAGGCAACTTGAAACTCGGGCACTTGGCCAATATGTGCAAGTGCCGCCGTTTGAAGCGCGTCCTCGGATATGGTAGTGCCATAGGAAGTTCCGGGGATACATAACAGTATTTGCAGAATAGAATAAAAAAGCATCAATCGTCGGGACTTTTTTGCACTTCTTCGATTTAGGTCAGGCCTCGTCACTGGAGATAGACTAGCGAGGTGCTGAAATGATAAGGCCATAAAGAACTGAATTGTGTAGGTCGTCTTCATATGGGTGTGGAAAGTGCAATAGACAGACCAATCTAGGCATTGCTGTTCGCCGATCAGGGGCTCCCGGCGAAGGCCGGGATGCCGCATGAAAACTCAGCAGGTTAGCAGTATAGGTGCCTCGAGCACAGCTCGAGGCACCTAGCACGTGAGGGTTGCCCAACTTTTAACTGGGTCGATTAAGGTGTCTCTATTTTTCTAATAATTTCAAGCGTTTGAATGGCGTTAGTTTAATTTGGTGGTAAAGCTCAAGATAGTCACTTCCAAGGCCCTTGTGGTTTGATTTTGTTTCGACGCAAATTCAATCACAACGGAACTAAGGATGGACTTCCTGTTAGCCATCACATTGGCGCATGACGAGCAAAGCGTTATCTAGATTAATTGCGACTGCAGTGTTTCGGTTTGAGTCATGCCAATGGAACCAGACATTGAGGGTCAGATAATTAGCAAGTCGAGGGCGCTAGGTGTAATGGTTGATTCTTCACACTCTTCTTGAAGCAGCACGCTGGACCGGTATTCGATGGACCGGATTCCTCGGTGTTGATAACCGTTTGACAATGTTTCGGCGCTATTGCGCAGAACTTTAGAAGTTTTTTTCGA
>JAYVXN010000385.1:0-12973 GCA_043785085.1 Bdellovibrionales bacterium
GCCACTTGTCGGATCAAAAAAGCGGCCGAGAAGGTTCACTAAAGTTGATTTGCCGCTGCCGCTTTCACCTACCAAAGCAACGATTTCGCCTTTGTGAATAGTCACGTTCACGCTCTTTAAAACATTTTCTCCGCCATAAGAAAAGGTGACGTCTTTGAAGCGAATTGTCTTCCAATCTTTCGGAAACGCCATGGGATTATTGATTTGCGGGACGCTGGCGGTACTTTCAATGATTGAAAACATCCGCTCAACGACGACGACGGTTTGCTGCAAGCGAACCGATGCTTCTTGCAGTTTTTTGAGCGACGGTTGAATCAATCCTGCGGCCAGAATAAAAGAGAAAAAATCGCCCTCTGAACCAGTGCCGCCAATGATGGCCTTGGCACTGTAAATGACAAAACCCATGACGAGAAGTGAAGCGAGAAACTCATTGAGCGGGCTCACCACTTCTTCGCGAAAAATAATATTGCGACGAGCTCGTAAATAGGTGTCTTGCTGCACATCAAAGCGTCTTTGAATTTCGTTTTCGAGATTAAAAGACTGAATGACGCGTACTCCGTCGAGGCTTTCTTTAATGGTGCTGGTGACATCGTCCATGGCAATGCGACTATGATTGCCAAAGCGTCTGAGGCTTTTTGAAATTTGCCGCATTACCATCGCAAAAACTGGCAAAAATAAGATCACTGCGAGAGTCAGTCGCCAATCAATATAGACCATATAACCGAAGAGACCGATGATCATGATTGGCTCGGTGACGAAGTCTCCATAGTGAAAAAGACCATGCTGGAGAATCATCATATCGTTGAGAATTCGGCTTATGAGTCCGCCGGAGCCACCTTCAAATGAATTATGGAAGGTCAAATTCAAACGCACAAACTGATTGATCAGGCGTTGGCGAATTTTAGCAATGACCACATCACCCAAAAAAATCAGGCGACTTTGCTGGAGGTAGCGAAACACCCCTTTGGTCAAAAACAAAAGCGGAAAGCTTAAAGGAAACCACATGAGCGGCACCGACAAATGCAAGTCAATCCAAGTTTTCCACTGTATATCAAGCGCAATCGGCTCTTTACCTTTCCATACCTGATCAGTGAGGAGCTTGATGAGGATAGGTTGGATTCCGCTGAGCAGTCCCAAGAGAAGACTTGTCGCAAACATCAGACAAATTTGCCCACGATGCGGCCGCAGATACGGCCACAATCTCTTAAACGACTTATACATTCGCATTCCTGACGTTGGCTTTCGCAGCCGTCGGAGTTTTATCGGTGGCCGTGCCCTTGCAATAGGCTTTGAGATATTGCCCGGTCAAGCTTCGGCGATTCTCCATAATCTGCTCGGGTGTGCCTTGCGCAACTAAGTCACCGCCTTTAGCGCCGGCCTCAGGACCTAAATCGATGATGTAATCAGAATGGCGGATGACATCGAGATTATGTTCAATCAAAAGCACACTTCCGCCAGCTTCGACGAGTTTGTTTAATACCTTCATCAACATTTCGATTTCACGAAAGTGCAGGCCCGTGGTGGGCTCATCCAAAATATAAAGTGTCGCCTTTTGTTGGGTCGCCACAAACTCTCGGGCGATTTTCAGGCGCTGTGATTCGCCGCCACTCAAAGTCGCAGCACTTTGTCCGAGGCGAATATAATCGAGCCCCACTTCTTTTAAAAATGACAAGGGCTTACGAATATTCGGATAAGCGACGAAGAAATCCATTGCCTCAGCGATGGTCATATTGAGAATTTCATAAATATTGCGATTTTTATAAGTGATCTCAAGAATTTCCGCGCGAAACTTTTTGCCATCACAGGCATCACACGTCAGGCGCACATCGTCCATGAACATCATATCGATGACTTCATAACCGAGACCCTTGCACACCGGGCAGCGGCCGCCGTCGACGTTCAAGGAAAAAGTACCCGACGAATAACCGCGCAGTTTTGACTCGGGAGTCGAAGCGAGAATATTTCGAATTGCATCATAGACTTTTAAATAAGTGACCGGATTACTGCGCGCGGTCTTGCCGATCGGCGATTGATCAATGAACAAAACGTTTTTGACATGATCAAGACCCTTGATCTCTTTGCATGGCTGCGCTTGCAGATATTCTATTTTTAATTTCTGTGCCAATGCGGGATACAACGTTTGACTGACCAATGTCGATTTTCCAGAACCGCTGACGCCGGTCACGGTGACTAGGCGATTAAGCGGAATCTTAACATCGAGGTGTTTTAAATTGTGGCCATGGCAATCCAGAAGTTCAAGCGTGTATTTGTAGGTGTCGATATTCACCGGACGCGGAGGTTTATCCACAGCGAGGCGTCCTCGCCGTAAATAGCGAACGGTGTTGCTGCCGCTGAACTCATAAAATTTCTCAGTGTCACCTGAGTAAATAATTTCGCCACCCAAATGCCCTGAGCCGGGACCCATTTCGATAATATGGGTGCTGTTTTGAATGACTTCAGCATCGTGTTCAACCACCACAAGAGTATTACCCAGATCCTTGAGCTGCTTGAGAATTCCGATGAGACGATCGTTATCACGCGGGTGCAGGCCCACAGTTGGTTCATCAAGAACATACAGAGTTTGCGAGAGGCCCATGCCAAGCTGTTTCGCCAAGTTCAAGCGCTGATATTCACCACCAGAAAGCGTGCGAGTCGGACGATCCAATGTTAGATACTCAACCCCTACGTCATTTAAGAAACTTAAGCGCGAGCGAATTTGCATCAGAATTTCGCCAGCTGTTTCTTCTTGTTGAACGGAGAGCTTGAGCTGATTCATCGCAAGCGCGAGCTCACCAATCGTCAATGCCGTGAGTTCACCAATGGTGTGATTGCCCACTTTGACGTACTGACTTTCAGGTTTAAGGCGAGCCCCTTTACAAGTCGGGCAGGTGAACGGACTTTTATAGCGCGACAGAAAAACGCGCACATGCATTTTGTATTTTTTGGTTTCAAGGTATTCAAAGAGGCCAACCACACCAAAAAACTTATCCGTACCCTTCCAGAGCATTTCGCGCTGTTCTTTTGGCAGGTTTTTCCATTCAGTGTGGGTATCAATGCCTTCTTTTTTACAAAACGCCATGAGCAGGCGGCGATCGCCCGAAGCGCTCGGCATGGTAAACGGGTGGAGTGCACCCTGTGCAATGGTCAAATCTGGATTCGGCACAACCTTGGCCTCATCGAGCGTGAGCATATTGCCAAAACCATTGCAAGTGGGACAAGCGCCCACGGGATTATTGAAACTAAAAAGTGATGAGGTGATCGGCGGAAAGGTAAAGCCGCACACCGAACAAGAATTTTCCTGACTGAAACTAAGTTCTTTGCCATCCGTGGTGAGTACAGAGGCCCTACCACCGATCAGGCCTGTATTAAATTTCATTGCGGCCTGATAAGCCTGCTGAAGTGAATCTGAAACGCGGCCGGCATCGTCTTGTTTAAAGGCCATACGATCAATGACAATATAGAAATCACCTTCCGGAATGTCTTTGGCTCCAGAAGCAGCACTCTTGATTTCAATAATCGCACCCATCGCTTTGATTTCATCGGGTGGGCGACACGGAGGCGCACCGGTTTGGGGCGACACACTTTCGATCGCAGCTTTTTTGGTTTTCTTCTTCGGCTTCTTCTCTTCTTTTTGCACCGGCACATAGATTCTCTGAAAACCTTCTTTGACCAAAAGCGCGTGCAATTTGGACGCGGTCGTCACGCGGCTGAGCGCATACACAGGCGCTAAAATATAACCGCGCTCGCCTACGAACTTTTCAAGAGTCATGCGTGAAGCATCGGTGACGGATTCCTTTTGAATTGAAAAACCATAAGTCGGGCAGAAGTTTTGGCCCACTTTTTCAAAGAGTAGACGCAGATAATCGATCACTTCAGTCGTGGTGCCGACCGTTGAGCGTGAGGTTTTTACAGTGTTTTTTTGCTCGATGGCAATCGCCGGCGGAATGTTTTCAATTCCTTCGATATCTGGCTTCGGTGCTTTGCCCAAGAACTGCCGGGCATAATTGGAGAGTGATTCAATGTAGCGCCGCTGGCCTTCTGCAAAGAGAGTTTCAAAGGCCAGTGAGCTTTTACCAGACCCGCTCGGGCCGCAAATCACCGTGAACGAGCCCAGCGGAATTTCAACCTCAATATTTTTGAGGTTGTTTTGTTTCACCCCCCAGAGGTGAATCTTCTTCATTCAGTTAAATCCTTTTTATAAAAATCAGTTTGATCTTCAATGGTCGAAGTGCCGCTCAACTCTTTGGGCTCGGTTCCGGCCAAAAACGCCTGTTTAACAACAGACTTACTCGACGCTGAAGCCAGTTTACCACTTTGGTTATCGATGTTGGCGAAGACGATTCCACTTGGCACTGGGAACGAAGTCGGCGGAATATCTTTATGCACCGACTTCATGTACTCAAGCCAAATCGGCAGCGCCGTGCGACCGCCGGCCTCACCAACGCCGAGACTTTTTTCCGCATCAAAACCCACCCACACACCGGTTGCGACCTGTGGCGTGTAGCCGACAAACCAAGTATCATAATAGCCGTTAGTAGTCCCGGTTTTTCCTGCGACCGGGCGCCCCAGGGAGCGCGCGCGCGCCGCTGTGCCGCCTTCATCGAAAATAACGCCGCTCAGAAGAGTGGTGATCAAGTATGCAGATTGCGGGCTGATCAGCTGATCAGGATCCTGAAAGTACAGATTCGGAACTTTCTTCTTTTTGGCTTGCGCCTCTGTCATCTCGGGAGTTGGCGAGGCCGGCTCTTTCAGCGCGGCTTGACGCTTTTCTTCATAAATTTTATCTAGGACCGAGATTTCTTTATCAAAGTGCTTATCCAGAGAAACTTTATCGAGCAGTTTTTGCCCGCTGGGGTTCAATACTTTCGTGATCAGCACGGGCCGAATGCGTTGGCCCATCCGCCCTAGCTGTGAGAACGCTTTGGTCATTTCATACAGCGTCACGCCGCTTGAACCAAGAGCGAGAGAGAGGTCGTTATTGAGCGGCGAAAAAATACCGAGGCGTCTGGCATAATCCATGGTCCAATCGATGCCGATATCCTCGAGAATTTTCACGGTCGGAATATTCATTGAACGAATCAAAGCATTTCGAAATAAAATATCGCCGCTGAATTTTTCAGAATAATTATGCGGCTTCCAGGTTTTAGTCTCAGTGTCTTGTCCTTCATTGGTCGTCGTATCCTTACCCTCGTAAACCAGCGGCGCATCGACCACTGAGGTGGACGGCGTATAGCCTTTGTCGAGGGCTGCCGCATACACAAGAGCCTTAAAAGCGGAGCCGGTCTGACGGCTCGAGAGAATCGTGCGATTAAACTCTGACAACTGATAATCGTAGCCGCCGACCATCGCCATCACGTCTTGAGTTTTTTGATCAAACGACAGGAGTGCACCTTGCACCAATGGTTCTTGCTCGAGCGCCACGGCCGCGTAGTCGTCAAACTTGAGGGAGGGTTCGCTTTTTCCTTTAACCTTTGCGACGCGGCTGCCAGTGAATTTTTCAGCCAAAACGCGGATCTCAATGACATCGCCAGCTTTTAAAATCAAAGACGGCTTTGC
Source organism: Bdellovibrionales bacterium (assembly GCA_043785085.1). Taxonomy (GTDB): domain Bacteria; phylum Bdellovibrionota; class Bdellovibrionia; order Bdellovibrionales; family JAMPXM01; genus JAYVXN01. The sequence goes on from JAYVXN010000385.1 coordinate 5,557, forward strand.
GACTTTGGCAGCGTTATCTGAGCTGACTGCGGCATCGGGTTTTCTGGCCCAAGACATATCAGCGACATCCAGCAAAGCTTGCACATCGGCAAAGCGCACATGCACCAAGCCATTGGCATCATCGACTTTGGTGACCACTGCTTGAGCGATTTGCCCCTTGCTGACGTAATCAGGCAGGTTTGAAATAATTTGGCCCTTGGCATCTTTTTTATGAAAAACCTCGAGCTGTTTTTCTGGCTGGAGATTTCCTTCAGGAGTGATGATGCGAGTTGGAGCCATGTCGTGCTGGAGAGTTTTGCGCACCTCGAGCAGAAAATCCTTGGCCTCTTGTTCGCTAGCGATGTGGCGAAGCGGGCCACGAAAGCCTTGGCGTTTATCGACTTCGCGCAGTCCCTGGCGCACTTGTTCTTGCGCTTCTTTTTGTGCTTTGAAATCAAGGCTCGTGTAAATTTTTAAACCACCATCGAGAACTTGGCTTTCGCCTAACTGTTGCACAAGCATCAAGCGCACCGTTTCAACGAAAAACGGCGCAACGGATTTATATTCTTTACCCATGTATACAGTGATCGGCTCATTCAACGCCTTTTTTTCTTCTTCGGCGGTAATGTAGCCATTGGCTTTCATGCGGCCCAGTACATAGCGCTGTCGATCTTTGGCGTTTTGCGGGTGCCTTGATGGCGAATACCGACTCGGCGCCTGCGGCAAGCCCGCAAGAATTGCCATTTCTGCAATCGTCAGTTGATCAACGGGTTTGCGAAAGTAAAAATCAGACGCGTAGACGACGCCGTAAGCACCTTCGCCGAAGAAAATTTGATTGAGGTAGAGGTAAAGAATTTCTTCTTTGGATAAATGCTCTTCCATTTTGTAAGCCAAAAGAGCTTCTTTGATTTTTCGAGTCAGAGTTTTCTCAGAGGTCAAGAGCAGTGACTTCGCCACCTGTTGCGTGATGGTCGACCCACCTTGCACTTTTTTGCCATGCCTGAGGTTTTCAAAAAAAGCGCGAACGATTGCGATGTAATTTAGACCACCATGTTCGAAGAAGGTTGAGTCTTCGGCCGAAATAAAAGCTTGCACCAATTTTTTCGGAATTTTCTCATAGGGAATCAAAATACGATTCTCTCGGTAAAACTCACCGATTTTTTCGCCGCCGCGAGCGTAGACTTCCGAAACAAGCAGCGGCTTGTAGTCTGAGACCTTGATGATTTGCGGGAGGTTGCCGGAGATCGAAACGATCATCATGGCAAACGCAGCGATACCGAGAATTCCGAGAGCTAAGACAATGGCGATGATTTTTTTCATAAAGGGTGCGGCCTCCAAGCCTCAGTCACGACCATGCACGTCCTGTCACGCACGACTAAGATCGAGTCGGCGTTTTTCAGATTTGGTCTTTCTAGAAAGACATTATTCTATCGCGCGAGGCATGCGCATTCAAGTGATCGATATTACACCCCGTCGCATAAATAGCTAAACTTTTTGCTTGGTCTTTTGGGCCAGACCTTCGTTGCTCCTCCTCCCGTTTGCGCCTCTGGCAAGTGCTTCGTCGTCGCGCCTCGGTCTGACTCAAAATCCACGACGCAAAAAGTTTAGCTATTTATGCGACGGGGTGTAGGTTGTGCCTAATTTCTAAGGGGAATTTGCCAATTGCCGGGCGCTTTGGTTGCACCGCGGCAGACTTCGGTAAATTACTTGGTTTTGCTCGAGCGTTTAATTTTATAAGTTTTGCGAAAGGCACTATTTGATTGGCAATCGTTAAAGTGAGCCAGGTCGGCTGCTTGCGAAGTACAGGTCGCAACTAAGGCACTGCAATAATCATTTACAGTCTGTGCTAAGCCTTCAACTCCCGCTAAGCCGTCTATTTGCGCGCTACCGGCACTCGATGAAGGCACGTGATTACCTTTCAAACAGGCATAACGACGGGCATTCAGTGCATACTCAGCATCTGTCTTTGTGGAGTCTTGCTGCGCCAGAAGATAGCGTTGTTGGGCGTTGTTAATATCTGAAGTGGCTGCAGTCGCCAGCTGGGTCGCGTTTTGTTGATAACGGGTTGAAGCTTGAGTCGTCATTTGTTGTAAATTGGTAACCTGCTGAGTGGTTTGTGTATAGATTTTTTGTTTTGTTTGATTGGTCGTGGCCGGCTGGGCGTCCATAAATGCCTTAAAGTCGGTGAGCATCTTTTGTTGTTGTTGCGCAACCAGGGTTCGCGCTTTAGCCGTCAGAGACTCTTGCGTCGCTAACTGATCTTGAGCTTTAGAGATTTGGTTTTGAGTATCGGCACGCTCGTAGCACTCGTCATAAAATTGCTTCCAGTAGGCATTTCTTTTTTTAACCGAGGTCACCAGACTGTTGAATGAATTTTTGTTTCCAGTCGAATAGGCATTTTGATAGGCGGCGATTCGTGCTTTCTCGGCATCACTGTATTTTTTTGAGGCCTCGTTTTGGCAATCGGCTTGAGTTTTTCTGATTGCTTCACGGACGTTAAATTCGGCTTGGGCCTTTTGTGTCAGCGCCTCTAAGTTTTTGGCCTGCTGGTCTGCCATAGCTTTTTCAGTTTGGGCTTTGTAGGTTTGAAAACGACCGGCAGCGTCGGCATCGACCTTATCTAAAGCGGCCTGATAGTTGTTCATCAGATCTTGCTGCTTTTGCTGAATTTCTACCATGGTATTTTCGAGTTTTTGGTTTAAATCAAGTAGCCCTTTGTCTCTGTCCTGAGTGGCTTTTTGGATATCGTTTTGAGCGTCTAAAAGAGTTTTCTGGGCGTCTTTTCGTGAGCGATCTAATTCAGAGTTTTTACTTTTAATATCGGTCGCCGATTCGGACGCGGCGGCAGGACATCCTTGGGAATAAACCTGACTGCATATTCCATCTTTTCCGGAGTCATCGACGGAGCCATCAACTTCATCTAAATTACCTGCTAAATCGTCGTCGGCACTGGCGCAGGCTTGAGCTTTTGAAATACAGTTGCCGGGCGACGTTTTGCCCTTAGAGCAAGCGCTCTTAAGGTCAGACATAGCTTTGCCAACTTCATCATCTTTTTTATTGCAGGCTTTGTCTGTTCGAGTTTCCGGTTTCGGGTGAACTCGGTCCAAATATTCTTTGAAACTTTGGCAGGTTGCACTAGCTGGGTCTGCACAGGCCTTTAAATAGGCGTCCCCATCAGAAGTTTGAACCGTGTCTGCACTCACACGCAAGGGGATTGCCATGGTCACAGTCGATACAAAAACCACCATTCCCCAAACAACTGTTGCTCTTTTAAACACTGATAAGAAACTCATATGATTTTGCCCCTTTGATCACATAGAGAAGCAAGCCGAGTGCCAAAATTCGGCTCAATGATTATTATCGTTTCAAATTGAGACAAGGGCGAGACTAGTTCCCGCGCTAAGATCGAGTCAGACCTCGACCCAAAGATTTTGCAAAATCCACAAGCCACCCACTAAGAGGCACACGAAACCCAAAACGCGGTGGGCGCGAAACTGCGTCAGGAGCTTGGCCGGAAACACCCGGTCGGCAAGCTCTTGAAAGAAATCAGTGTTCAAGACGATCGTCATAAGTACGCCGTAAACGAAGACGAGAAACGGAAAAAGCTGATCCAATTCTTGGTATTTCATAAAGGCCTTTTCGGCAAAATAATGGCGACCGGCAACCGGACTTAGAGACAGATTTGCAAGCGAAATTTTGCTAAATTTTGCGAACGCTCCGAAGGCCCAGGCCTGTCAACAGAATTAGTTTTTGAATTTAATCGCAAATCCCCGCTGAGCCGCGTGTCTCAAGGCGATAATCGATTTGCGCAATTAAAAATACTTCCATTTTGGTAGCGGAGAAAATGCGAACCTGCTATTCTTGATCTCGGGTATCTGTGGCAAATGCCAAGAATAAAGAAACCCTACAAGTAATAAGATAAGGGGACTGTCCCTGATGATGGTGAGCAAGCTCGGCCTTCGGGATCCGAGAAGCCTAAAGTCGTTAAATGGTCGCCCACCTTAAAATACATGGGTTTCTCGTTCTTCGGCGCCACAGATCCTATTTTTTTTCTTCTCTTTCAGGTTTTGCCTGGTCAATGCTCTCTGATCTCCCAAGCTCTGAACTGATTGTGCGCCCGACATAAGACCCGCAGGTTTTCAAGGGAGTCGGTTCCACCAGATTCAAGGGGAATTTTGTGGTCAATTTCAAGCGCGTGTTTTGATGCGCACCTTCTGCCGGTTTTTTGATCCACGTATTCGCATTGGTGATTGGCTTTGTCTTTGAGTTCTTGCTTGAGCTTGATAGAGATGTGACGACGCGCTCCACGTTCATGCCGAGTGGTTTGGGTTTTAGGCTTCGACACACAGGTTTGGCCTGTCCTTCGCCTACACAAATCAGCAAAATATTGACTCACCTCTGCTTTGCCAAGTACCTTGCGAATTCCGCTTTTTTCAATTCAATCAGCGGTTTCGCAAGACAGGTGTGGGTTCATGGCAAACGATCAACTCAGCTGGGAAAATCTCTTTAATGCCCTTCCTGCACCAGATGTAAAGCTCGATGTGAATGCAGACTCCATGACTGCGGTACCACAGCCTACGACGTTGCAAAAATCACCAGAACCAAAGCCAGTTGAGACCGATTCAAAGTTGTCGACAAAGAATTGGGGAAAACTAAATTTTCCCGGCAGTCCGGCGCGGGATGAAGCAGCGTCCCGATTTGTGAAACCTGCGCCGAAAGCTCAGCTTGAGTCTCAGCCATTAGCCAAAGTCGAACCGCCGAATCCTATTAAGGCCGAGGTAAAAGCTGAGCAGAAGGGGACGGCAAAAACCGGCTCTTTCAAAAAACCAGCGAGCTCACTAGCTGATTTTTTCGAGAGCGTCGAAGAGGATTCTGAAGAAGAACAAGCCAATGACGAACCCAACGTCCTGACGGTCTCAGAATTGAATAAGTCCATCAAAGGGCTGCTTGAGGGCCGCTTTCCGACGGTGTGGCTGAAAGCTGAGATTTCGAATTTCAAAGCGCACACCTCCGGCCATTACTATTTCGCCCTGAAAGATGCTAAATGCCAAATCAGTGCCGTGATGTTTCGCGGTTTCAATTCGCAGCTGAAATTTCGTCCCGAAGACGGCATGGAAGTTTTAGTTCGCGGTAAGATTACAGTATTTGAGCCGCGTGGCAATTATCAGATTTTTTGTGAAGTGATGGAGCCTGTCGGTGCCGGGGCCCTGCAAAAAGCCTATGAGCAACTCAAAGCTAAACTGCAAAAAGAGGGGCTCTTTGATCAGGCCAGAAAGCGTCCGCTGCCGACTTTGCCGAAGCATATTGCCATTGTGACCTCACCCACCGGTGCGGCGATTCGTGATATGCTCAATGTTTTGGCGAGACGTTTTAAGGGCGCAAAAATCACTTTGATTCCGTGTCGCGTGCAAGGTGAACAAGCCAAGTCTGAAATCGTCCAGGCAATTCAACTCGGCAACAAACTTAGCGATGTCGATGTGATGATCGTCGGCCGTGGTGGCGGTTCAATTGAAGATCTCTGGGCCTTCAATGAAGAAATCGTTGCTCGCGCCATTGCCGCCTCTCGAGTACCGATTATCTCAGCGGTTGGTCACGAAGTCGATGTCACGATTGCCGATTTTGTCGCAGATCTACGCGCACCAACGCCGTCGGCCGCGGCAGAATTGGTTGTGAAAAATGCTGGTGATCTGGCTAGCAAAATTCAATTGGAAGAGCGGCGCCTGAAACAGGCGATCAAGCGCTCACTTGAGCAAGAGCGTCGGCAGATCGAAAATCTCGCCAAACGCCTCGTCGATCCACAACGCAGCCTGCAAGATGCGAGTATTCGCTGCGATGAACTTTTACAGCGCCTCGAAACCGTGACCCTGCGTGGTTTCACCGATCGCCGTATGCACCTGCAACTGCTGCGTGAAAAGCTCGGCACACCTCAACAGCGCTTGGATCGTGAGTGGCAGGCGATGAAGACTTTGCAGCTACGCATGCGCACGGGTTTGAAAAATACCTTCCTGCGCAAACGCGAAGGCTTGGGTAAGGCGGCGGCGTTATTGGATTCATTAAGCCCGCTGAAAGTCGTCGAGCGTGGTTATTCGTTGATCAGTGTCGAAGATGAACTCATCAAAGACTCTGGACAACTCAAGGTCGGAAGCCAAATCACCATTCAATTTGCCCGCGGCCGAGCAAAAGCTGAAATTAAAGAAGTGACCAAGGAGTAATAATATGGATTTCGAGAAAAAACTTACGCGTCTTGAAGACATCGTTGAGAAAATGGAAACCGGCGAGCTCTCACTCGAAGATTCGCTCAAGCTTTTCGAAGAAGGCGTGAAGCTCTCGCGTGAGTGCAATACGCAGCTCAACGAGGCAGAACAAAAAGTGAAGTTACTTCTTGGCGTCGATGAAAATGGCGTCGCGATTTCTCGCGATTTCGTTGTCGCGACTGAAGAATAATGGCGACGCTTCAGTCTCTTTTAGATGGCAAAGCGCAATTAGTGGAAGGCTATCTCGATAGTTATTTCACCACTCGCTACAGCGAAGATCTTCCTGATCAAGGCTTCTCTGATCTGCTGGCGTCGATGCGCTATTCGGCCTTGTTGGGCGGTAAACGCTTTCGGCCGGCGCTGGCAATGATGGTGGCTGAAGCTTTGGGGCATTCGTCAGAACGGGTCTTGCCATATGCCGCTGCCGTTGAATGTATTCACACCTACTCGCTCATTCATGACGATTTGCCGGCGATGGACAATGATGATTTTCGCAGAGGTAAACCGACAAATCATAAAGTTTACGGCGAAGCCACAGCGGTCTTAGCGGGCGATGCTCTGCTCACAGAAGCTTTTCAAATCATTGCTCAGGCCTACTTTGGTGAAGCCAACGTTGGCTTACAAGTCGTCAGTGACTTGGCCATTGCGGCCGGCTTTCGCGGCATGGTCGGCGGTCAAGCCATTGATATGCGCGCTAAAGACGCGTCGATCAAGCGCCAGGAATTAGAGCGCATGCATCGTCTGAAAACGGGTGCCCTGATTGGTGCGGCAGCGATCGGTGCGGCTCGCTTGTGTTTTGCGAGCGCTGAGCTTTTGGCAGAGGTGAAGGCATTTGCAGAGAATCTCGGCTTGGCGTTTCAGGTCGCAGACGACCTCCATGATTTTGATCCGGCCAACCCAGAGGCAGGCTATCCGGGTCTGATTGGATTTGATAATGCAAAGCTTTATTTAAAAGAGCTCACCGAGGCGTGCTTAGAGAATTTGAAAGCTTGGCCTGAAGCCGCTGAACCTTTGCGTGATCTGGCGCGTTTCAATCAACAGAGAACATTTTGAAAACGCCAGAAAAAATACTAGCGCCGCCGATTCAAAAAGAAGCAGGTTGGGAAGAACTCCACCTCCCTTTCAATATCGGCTCAGGACGCACCCTCTATGCTGGTCTTGAGCAAGACGGGCGCCTGGTCTTA
>JAYVXN010000386.1:0-4100 GCA_043785085.1 Bdellovibrionales bacterium
TGAGTGTTAAAAACCTTGCAACGTCTTCTGCTATTCCGGGCGAATGCCGGGATAAGGCCTCGGAACGCATGAAAGATTTGCAGTATCAGAAAATCTCGACTGGGCCTGCTGAGTTATTTCAGGCCCGATTTGGCGAGCCGGATTGAGTGTCCGAATTCTGGACTGATTATTGAATTCAAAATATCTTATGCGTGAAACGTGGCAAGCAGAACAAGCAAAGTTTGAATCGATTGAATTTTTGGGCGAAGGCTTAAGCAGTCGTGTTTACAAGGCAATTCGTCGGGACAGCCGAGGACATTCACTGCAAAACGTGGTGCTGAAGGTCCTTAAAGCAAAAGAAGAAGTCTCGTGGTTTGAACGCGAGTTTCAAATCTTGGAAAAACTGCGTTCGCCTCACTGTGTTCGGGTACTTGGTTGGGAAAACCTGCCTCAGGGCCCCTCGCTGATTCTCGAGTTTGTCGATGGTATTTCACTCGACAGATTAGCTCGAAGGTTCGGGTTAAGCGATGACCTGATCGATGAAGTGACGAGACAAATCCTTCTCGGACTCAAGGACTTAAAAAATTCAGCTTTATTTCATGGCGATCTAAGTCCGCAAAACATTCTCATCGATCGTCAAGGACAGGTAAAGTTAATTGATTTTGGGGCGGCTTCGACAGGTCCTGATCTTTTGGGAACACCTGCTTACTTGGCGCCTGAGGTTTGGGAGACTGGACGTAAAACTTTGGCCAGCGATTATTTTGCTTTAGGACTGATTCGCCAGGATTTACGCAACCGGCCGCCACAGCTTCCATCACTGAAAAATGAATGCCTGGGGCGATTACGCGAGATGCTTAATTGTGAGCCGCTTTGCCATGAAAATCCTGACTTGCGAGAGACTCGACTGTTTCTTGAGAACCCTTTGGCGAAGCTTCGCCTGGGCGAATTCAGTTCTGAAATACTTGATGAGTATCAGAACGCGGTGGCCCAAACGCTGGTGATCGCTCGGCCTAAGGTGATCTTGCCGAAATGGGTCGGGGTGGCAATTGCGATACTTCTTCTATTTGTGCCGGTCTTCTTGCGCCCACCTGCAAAAATAAGTCGCCCGGCTTTTGCGACATTGCAAATTCGCCCTGTGCATTGGGTGCAAGCGTCTATTGATGGGCAACATCTCGAATTCAGTCCACTTTCATTTCTGAAACTTGAGCCAGGTCGCCATGTTGTACATTGGAAGAATCAAAAGCATGAGGGGGAGGTTGTCGTTTTGCTGCGGCCAGGGGAGCGGCGCATTCTTCATGATGAGATGTTTATTCCAGCCAAGCCGATGTCCGTCACTCGAGAAAAGGTTGATCGAACCGGGCCAAAACCGTATATTTCAATACAAGCTGCTTTAAATGGCTCGGGGGATTAAAAAATGAAGGACACCAAGTCCCGGTTCGATAGTGCTCGACTGCATTTGGCGACGATCGAAGATTTAGTTGATGAAATGATCAAACCTAAACCTGCTGAAGCGCGGATCAAAGAATGTATGAAGCAGGTTGGATTGAATTATTCAAATGATCCCATCAAGCGCATTAGCACCGTCCTCGAGGCACTTGATCGCTCCAGCACGCAAAATGAGGCCCCAGTTGCCGGTCGTGCACTGGCGGCTCGTCTCAAAGATCTTTAAAAATTTTTTAACTTAAGAGGACCTATGAACACTGAATGGCCCAATCACAAATTTGGATTTTCGACTCGCGCAATTCATGCTGGCCAAGAGCCAGATCCGACGACCGGAGCGATTATGACTCCGCTTTATCTGACATCGACATATGTCCAAGAATCTCCCGGAAAACATAAAGGCTATGAGTACAGTCGGACGGGAAATCCAACTCGTCGAGCCTATGAAGATTGTTTGGCAAACTTGGAATCAGCAAAACATGGTTTTGCTTTTGCCAGCGGCTGTGCCGCGACCACAACGGTTTTGCATCTGCTTAAAGCGGGCGATCATGTGATAGCCTCTGACGACATGTACGGCGGCACCTTTCGGCTCTTCGATAAAGTGCTCAAGCACCACGGAATTGAGTTTTCATTTGTCGATCTCACAAAGATTGAAAATTTTAAAAGCGCCATCAAAGCGAATTCGAAAATGGTGTGGATTGAAACTCCGACGAATCCGACTTTAAAGTTAGTCGATATTCGCAAAACTTGTGAAATCGCGCGAGCCAAAGGCCTGTTGAGTGTGGTCGACAATACATTTATGAGTCCGTATTTTCAGCGTCCAATTGAATTGGGTGCTGACATCGTGGTTCATTCCACCACGAAGTTCGTGGGCGGGCACAGTGATGTCGTGGGTGGTGCCGCGGTCACCAATAGCCAAGAAATCGCAGAAAAAATCGCGTTTTTGAGTAACTCGATGGGTGGCATCTGCTCGCCGTTTGATGCTTATATGTGCATGCGAAGCTTGAAAACCTTGCCGTTGCGAATGAAGGCACACGATGCCAATGGCATGGCGGTCGCACAGTTTTTAGAAAAACACCCCAAGGTCGACAAGGTGATTTATCCGGGATTGGCCAGTCACCCGCAACATCAACTGGCGAAAGAGCAGATGTTCGGCATGGGTGGCATGATCACTTTTTATATCAAGGGCGGCATGGCTGCGGCTCGGCACTTTCTTGAGAATGTCAGGGTGTTTGCTTTGGCAGAAAGCTTGGGTGGAGTTGAATCTTTGATTGAGCATCCCGCCATTATGACACATGCCAGTGTTCCTCCTGAGGTACGCAAGACTCTCGGTATCGACGATAGCTTAATTCGACTCAGCGTGGGCATCGAAGACACGCAGGACCTCCTGGGTGATTTAGCAGCTGCGTTGGAAGCTAAGTAAGTTACGCAAACTAGTGAGCGCGCAGGTCATTTTCTTTGACACCTGCGCGCAGTTTCAGTACCAAGTATCTCTTCGTTCTTGGAATGGTCAGGTAGCTCAGTCGGTAGAGCAGTGGACTGAAAATCCACGTGTCGGCGGTTCGATTCCGTCTCTGACCACCATTTTCTGCTTTCAAGCACATTCGAGCGATCCAGTCATTTTCAGCTAGTTAACAAAGTCGGTGAATTTAAAAGCCAAGCCGCAGCCTTGCTTGCGCGAATTGGCACCACTTGCCGTTACATTTCGACTCAGTTCGGTGACTCAACAGCTAACTTGCGCCTTTTTTGATTCCAAGTACGATCGTAAATAACGGAGGTTTTATGAAAATCGCACTTCTCTTCATCTCGGTTTTATTTTTGGCCCTTCCGGGATTTGCGGCACCGAAGCCGCCAAAAGATGTCATTGGCATGGATCGCGCTAAGGAAATTGCCGCACAAACGGTGAGTGGAGAAATTCAAAGCAGTGAATTAGAGCATGAGAAAGGCCGCTGGGTTTACTCATTTGATATTCGTGGCGAAGATCAGAATATTCATGAAGTGCTCATCAATGCGAAAAACGGCAGGATCGCTAGTAATACCGTAGAATCGGCGGCTGAGCAGGCCGCCGAAAAAAAGGCTGAATCGAATAAGAAATAATTTAAACCGGCAGGCCACCGGTTTCTGGAGCAAGCGTCAGCGGTTCCGACCGAAAGTTTATGCAACATTGGGGAAGACATAGGCCGGCGCAATTTCTTCTGGTTGTGCCGGGCGCTGGATCGGTTGTTTTTTTCTGAATTCCGCATTTTTTTCTTCTGATTCCCCTTGATCGGATGGATTCAACGGAGTTCATACCGGTCCTGGGGCGACGGCATTGACGCGAATGCCTTTTTCAACCAGCATTTGTGTCAGCGACTTGGTGAAAGTATTGATCACCTGAAATGCATGTGAATATCTTCTGGAGCTTTGCTGACAAATGTCCCATTGTCCAATGCCGCAAAATCTGTCATAACTGTGGTTCAACATGGCATTTAAAGAAGAGAACTTTGCAAAACCGACTCGGCACAATCCTTATTTGCATGAGATTGTGATCCGCGAGATTACTAAGGGGCCTAAAGGCCGTTTGCTCGATTTGCCGTCGGGACCAGGGTATCTTGTCCAGGATTTACAGAAACTGGGATTTAGCGGTGTCGCTGCAGAAATCGATCCGAGCCTGCATTGCCTTGACGACGTCGAATACTGCC
>JAYVXN010000387.1:0-4075 GCA_043785085.1 Bdellovibrionales bacterium
CATTGGGCCCAAGCAGATTCAGGTGAAAAAATCCTGCATTTACACAGTACCCAGGATCTGACGACAATGCTCTGGCCATTGTTTAAGCTGCCTCAGTCCGCTCGGCAGAAAATAAAAGTCATTTTGCAGACTCATATTTGGTTGGATCATAATAAACGCGACCCCCTTCATGCGTTAGCTTATTCATTTGTGGACGAGATTTGGTGCTCAAGTGAGCCGGCAAAAAATCAATTGCTGCGGATTTTACCGATTTCGAAAAAATGCATTCGGGTTGTCAATTACGGCCGGAATGTCACCGAAATGGAAGAGAAATTTCTGCCGCGGGTGCAGGCACGGGAAGCGCTCGGTTTGCCCAGAGAAAGTACGTTTTTAGTGTCGGTGGCTCGCATTGATGAGGGCAAAGGAACGCGTGAATTACTCGAGGGCACTCTCCCAGTTTTGAAAGCCCACAGCGATCTGCACTTGGTGCTGATCGGCGGCGCGACTGCGACGGATGGCAAAGCCCGTGATTATGCTGACGGTATTCGCGCCACTGTCGCGCACCTGCCAGACAGTCTCAAGGCCCGTGTGCATTTGCTGGGCGAAGTGCCGAATTCTTTTCAATATTTAAAGGCGTTTGATCTCTTTGTTCTGCCGAGTTACAAAGAATGTTTTGCTTTGTCGCTGCTGGAGGCGATGCTGGCCGGTCTGCCGGTGTTGGGGACAGATTCAGGCGGGACTCCTGAGGTTGTGCGGGAGAACGAAACCGGCTGGCTCTTTGCGCCGCGCTCGGCTTCTGCGGTGACCGACTCCCTCAGTCGAGCCTTGCAAAAACGCGAGCAGTGGCTGAAATTAGGTCAAACCGCCGCAGCCCGAGTACGTCGGGATTTTGATTTTACAAAAGTGTTATCGGATATCATTTTGCATTATTACGAGGAGACGAAATGAAAGGCATTATTCTCGCAGGTGGCAAAGGCACTCGTTTATCGCCCCTGACTGAAATCACCAACAAGCATCTTTTGCCGGTGGGCCGTGAGCCAATGATTTGGCACCCGGTGAAACAATTGGTGGCGTGCGGAATCAAACACATTATGGTGATTACGTCGACTGATCACATGGGGGATATTGTCAATTCTCTCGGCTCGGGTAAACGCTTTGGCTGTCATTTTACCTATCGTGTGCAGGAAGAAGCCGGTGGCATTGCCCACGCTTTGGCTTTATGTGAGCATTTTGTCGGCGATGAGAGTTTAGTCGTACTTTTAGGTGATAATATTTTTGAACACAGCATCTCCGAGCATGTGAATGCCTTTAAAACCCAAGAGCGTGGCGCACGAGTGTTAATTAAAGAGGTCGATAACCCTGAGCATTTTGGCGTCGCCGCTCTTGATGAAACCCATATTATCGAAATTGAAGAAAAGCCCAAAGCACCAAAGAGCAATCATGCGGTGGTCGGCTGTTATATGTATGACCGGCAAATTTGGAGCATTATTCGCAAGAGCAAACCCTCGGAACGGGGTGAGCTTGAAATCACCGCTGTAAATAATGTCTATATTCAAAAACATCAGCTGCAATTTGGCTTTGTCAAAGGCCGTTGGACGGATGCGGGTACCTTTGAGTCTCTGGCTCAAGCCAATGAGATTTTACTTGAGAATCAAAATCGGATTTTGCCATGAGGCAGACCTGGTTAGTGACCGGCGGAGCTGGCTTTATTGGCGGTAATTTTTTGCGTCGGGCCCTGACGCAGACTGAGGCCCATTTGATTGTGTTCGATGCGCTAACCTATGCGGGCAATCTGCGCAGTATTGAAGATGTTTTGCAGTCGCCTCGGGTGGAGTTTATTAAGGGTGACATCACTGACGCGGTTACGGTCTCAGAAATTTTTCAAAGCAAACCGCTCACGCACATTGCCCACTTTGCCGCTGAAAGTCATGTGGATCGATCCATTTTAGGTCCGCGCGCATTTATAGAAACTAATATTATCGGCACTTTTGTATTGCTTGAGGCTTTGCGCCAACTTAAAAGTGAAAAACAGATTCGCTTCATGCATGTTTCAACCGATGAGGTCTATGGCTCACTCGCGCCTGCAGAGGCTCCCGCAAATGAACTCAATCGCTATAAGCCGAGCAGCCCTTATGCGGCCAGTAAGGCGAGCTCTGATTTTCTCGCTCAAGCTTGGCAGCACACTTATCATTTGCCGATCTTGATCACCAACTGTTCAAATAATTACGGGCCCTGGCAGTTTCCGGAGAAATTAATTCCGTTGATGATTCTCAATGCTCTTGAAGGGCGCGATTTGCCCATTTACGGTGATGGCTTGCAGATCAGAGATTGGATTCATGTTGATGATCATTGTGATGCCCTACTGCAAGTGATGCAAAAGGGGATACCGGGTGAGACATACAATATCGGCGCGAGTAATGAGCGCACCAATCGAGAAATTGTCGAGAGGATTTGTACAGCAGTGGATGAGTTGCTCGGACGCCCTTCGGGCAAGAGCGCTCAGCAAATGAAACAGGTCACCGATCGAGCCGGGCATGATCGGCGCTATGCACTCAATTCTGGTAAAATTCAAACGCAGCTGGGATGGCACCCTCAGCGCCGTCTCGAGGATGAACTACCTAAATTAGTGCGCTGGTATCAAGATCATAAGACTTGGGCGGATGAAATTCGCAGTGGCGATTATCGCAAATTTTATGATGAGCAGTACAGAGCGCGGTAATACCGGGACGCCTTGGCCTTTGGTGCGGCATTCACGTGGAGGCTCATGAAAAAAAACGGGGCGGTCTCGGAAGCCTCCAGCGGCTAGAAGGTAGGGGTGCGGCAAAAACGCCGGAGAATCTCTGGCTGAGGTACCGAAACCACGACCAGTTCAGATGGTCAGGCCCCGCGGCCGGATGCCCGCAGCCCGCTGCCTGGTTATTCCCACACATCGGAGAGTTGCTGAGCACGCGCATCCTGGCGGCCCATTGTGCCCAACCCGAAGTGATCTTCGATGAGGCGAATAATGCTATAATGATTGTAGGTTTGGCTTGATTGGGTGCCCGGTTTGACACCGCCACCCAGCAATAGCGTATAAATTTGGTTTGATCCGAACCAGCCGCCTTCATCAAAAGTAAGAATCAGTAAAACATCTTTCATAACCTGTTTGTCGTTAATAAAAGAGCCAAATGTGTTTTTTAGCCAGGTGTCAGCGTAGGCCACATTTGTGTCGTGACCGTCATTGTTCATGTCGGGAACGTAGATAGAGAAGTCCGGCAAAGTTCCGTTCTGAAAGTCCTGCTGCAGCTGACTAGCGTTGACAATGTTCGCACAGCGAGCTGGATTATTTTGCACATTGGCAAAAGAAATAAAGGGATTATGTTTTCTCGCATACGTGCCTGCGGTCGTCGACTTGTTACAGTTGCCCGGATAAGATTCCAGATAAGACTTCCAGGTGAGTCCTTTTGCCTCAAGAAGATCGCCTATGTGGGTGGCGTTGAGTGTGACGTTTGAATCTGAATTAACCCCCAGCGTATCGCCAGCAACCATGGCAATGTAATTTCCTTGTGATGGATGGCCTTCGGCGAAGAAGCGGGTCAAGAGACCGCCTGATTTCATCAGTTCTCTGAAATACGGTTGGGTGACAGCATTCTTATAATCTTCGTTTTCAAAAACGATCATCATGACTTTTTTAAATTGCAGACCTTGATAATCGACCTGTGCCTGTGCCTGCGCCGGGTTGGTGAAGAACAAAAATGACGCCGTGGCCAAGACGAAACGTTTGACGAACGTATAAACCATTTTTCCTCCAAATTTGAAATCCCCTCAGCCCAGTCCGATGGCCTTAATACAGACTACGAAGGTTTATTCCTGACAATCAACGTGAAAATTGTCAGGAATTGATTTTTCTCATTGCAATTATTGACCGTGGACTTAAGTCGATGCGGGATACGTGTGAGAGTTACAAATAAATCATGATTTAGTGTTGCAAATCCTCAGACGGGACATCCCAACTAAATGAAATTTGTTGAGCCAAACCAACATCGAGGCGCAATTTCAATTTTCGTCCCTGAGAATCTTCTGGCTTGATCTCTAGAATGCGCAGACGGGGATTCAA
>JAYVXN010000388.1:0-12871 GCA_043785085.1 Bdellovibrionales bacterium
CTCTCGTTAGCCGCCTGCTAGCGCTTCGGCCTCCCGTCTCGATTCGTCGCAAAATCCACGGCGAAAAAGTGTCAAGTTACTTATGACAGGGTGCTTAGGGCATCGCGAACTTCAGTTTTAGATTCATCTAGATGTGGCGTTCCACGTTCTAGCCGATATAAAATTTTTTTACAGATTTTGTTTGACAGGGTATCGCGACCGCGACGTTTGCCCGTGAACGCGGTTGCGTGGTCGGTCTTGGCAGGATCGTGGCTGGAACGTTCTCGTTTCTCTTAGCGTCTTTTAGCTATGCACTGGCATTGATTACGCGGCTTTCTTTGGTTAGACGCCCTCCCTCCATCCCGCTCCGCAGACGACATTGCGTCGCCATTGTTCGCGAACTTCGCAGGTACTTTGCGTCTATCCGACTTCCCGTGATCGTGCGTCATCGTCGTGCGTCCTTAGACTTCACGATGCGAACCACCGGCTTTGCACCAGCCGCTCACACTAACAGTGCGGCCACCCGGCGCACACCGACTCGCGAGGCCCTACTGCAAATCTAGCCCCTGGGGGCACACCGACCCGCGAGGCCCTACTGCAAATCTAGCCCCTGGGCGCTCCCCTGCCCAGCACCAAGGCGAAAGCCATAGAGCTTTTCCTTGCGATAGAGTGTCTTGCGATCAATGCCCAGTATTCGCGTCGCGATTTCTTTTTTATTACCCGTGCGGGTCAAGACATGTTTGATGTATTCGCGCTCGAGATCCCGCAAGCTGTAGCCGCAATTAAAAATATCTTCAATCATCGGCGAGAAGCTTTCGGTTTCTTCACTATAAATATCGGTTTCGTTGATCGAAACCCCTTCGGCCAGCACAATGGCGCGCTCAATCGCGTTTTCCAATTCACGCACATTGCCCTTCCAAGGCATGGCGCGAAGCTTGGCCATGGCCTGCGGAGTAAAGCCGCGTACCGTGTGCCGTCTCACTAGTGCATATTTCTGTAAGAAATATTGGGCGAGAAGAGAAATATCGTCTTTTCGTTCACGCAGTGGCGGCAACTGGATTGGCATGACATTGAGCCGATAATATAAGTCCTCCCGAAATTCGCCTTTTTGAATCAATGCCTTCAAATTTTTATGCGTCGCCGAGACGATCCGGACGTTGACTTCCTTGGTGACGTTTTGCCCAAGTGGTTTGACTTCACGGGTTTGAATCAAACGAAGGATCTTAGCTTGCAAAGACAACGGCAAATCTCCAATCTCATCGAGTAAGATGGTGCCGTCATGTGCCTCTTCGAAAAGTCCGCGGCGCGCAGATGCGGCCCCTGTGAAAGCTCCTTTGGCGTGTCCAAAAAGTTCAGACTCCAGCAATTCACGTGGAATGGCTGCACAATTAATGGCCACAAAGGATTTGCCATTACGATCACTGCCTTTATGAATGGCATTCGCGACCATTTCTTTACCTGTGCCACTTTCACCCGTGATCAATACATTGACGTTGCTCGGGGCGACTTTGCGAATCAGCGCAAACACTTTTTTCATTTGGTCACTGACACCAATCATTCCATAGGTCATTTCAGACCCGGGGTCATGGCTAACCTTCGTCATATTTGGGGCTGTTTGCTCTTCAGCTAATTTGTTGAGACGAAAATTAACCGAGTGAACATTCGGAGCCGGTTTGGATTCATAGAGTGATTGATTTTCAGACACTGTTTCCCCTCCATTTGAAGATACGCTGCGGATTCAAGATGATTGATCAAGGCAGGGTCGGAAAGAAACAAATTACTGCATGCAGCAACTTAGTGTTTTCTCCACAATTTCTTCAAAAATTTGCGGATTATTCTGTGGTTTTAAGGCAACGAGCCCAAACTCTAGCGCCGCCACATACGTGGCGTTTTGCCTAGCAAGAGTCCGAAATTCCTCATAACCTTCCCACCTGTCTTTATTTCTTGAAGCAGGGCCTTGGTGAAAATTAGACATTTTTTTAATATGAACAACATTTTGCGGTCCTTTGCAGATGTTAATTTAAGTCATAAGTGCGTGTGCAAAAAATTGACGAGATAAAGGAGTTTAAAAAATGGCGAACGTTTCAATGAACACCAGGCCATTTTGGACTGAAACCTCCTCGTTGCCACGCTTTCCGTCTTTAGAGAGAGATGTGAGGGTTGACGTCGCCATTATTGGCGCCGGAATCACCGGTCTCACCGCCGCGGAAGTCTGCAAACGAAATGGACGATCTGTTGCCGTCATCGACATGGGCCGCGTTGGCAGCGGTGAGACAAGTCACACCTCCGGCCATTTGACCGAAGTCTTTGATCTCGACTATCAGGATCTCATCGGAAATTTCGGCATTGATGGCGCCAAGCTCGCCTCTCAAAGTGTGCGTACGGCCATCCAAAAAATTGAATCAAATATTGAAGACTATGATATTTCCTGCGCGTACAAGCGCGTTACGGGCTTTAAATATACGGAAGATAAAGATTGCGTTGATTATCTAGAGGACGAGGCCGAAGCCGCATTGCAACTGGGCGTACCGAACACTTTGACGTACGAATCGCCCTTGCCGTTTGAAATCGAACGCGCCATTCGTTTTGAACATCAGGCGCAATTTCATCCTTTGCAATATCTCTATGGTTTGGCTCGAACGATAGCGGGCAATGATTGTGCGATTTATGAAAATACCCGAGTGAATGATGTCGAAGAAGGTGAACCGTGCCGAGTGCATACTGATCGCGGCATTATTACCGCGGATGAGGTCATCGTTGCTGCCAACGTTCCCTTTCTCAATCGCTTTCTTCTTCACACCAAAATCGCCGCTTATCGAACCTATGCCTTAGCGGCGAGATTGACGGATGTCTGGGACTTTGAACATTTGTTTTGGGATACAAACGAACCTTACCACTACATCCGTAGCCAAGTAACAAATGGCCAGCCTTATATATTGATTGGCGGTGCTGATCACAAAACCGGTCAAGAGACTCACACCTCGACGCATTTTGAACAGATCGAAGATTTTGTCCGACAACACTTCAAAGTGGAGTCGATTGACTATCGCTGGTCCGGACAAATCATTGAGACGATTGACGGACTTCCCTACATAGGCCGCAATTCCCTGTCTGATCACATCTCCGTTGCCACCGGTTACTCCGGCACAGGCCTAACCTTCGGGACCGTTGCTGGCTTACTCACGGCCGACCTCATTCTTAATCAAGCGAATCCTTGGGCTGAATTGTATGATGCGACTCGGGTCAAACCCTGGGCAGGTTTTAAAGATTTTATCACGGAGAACGTCGATTTTCCATCGCACTTGGTGACGGACCGTTTGACGCCAACCAAAGACAATAACCTTGCACACCTTCATGAAGGCGAAGGTGCACTGGTTCGCATCGGTGGCAAAAAAGTCGCGGCTTATCGTGATCCCGAAGGTAAAATGCATCTTCTTTCACCGGTGTGTCCGCATCTGGGCTGTTATGTCGGCTGGAATGAGGCGGAAAAATCTTGGGACTGCCCCTGCCACGGCTCGCGCTTCAGTCCGCTCGGCAAAACTCTCAATGGGCCTGCCGTAAGTGATTTGGCCAGTGAAGAATATGACGAGAATATGCCCCTGATTCCTGAGCGCTATGACATTCCCAACGAACACACCGATGGAATCCTTGGCCGGCCCTTGATGTCCCTTTTCAGTTGCCCACTTAAAACCTAAGGAGACTCGGTCTCTAGCGGGAAGGCGATTTTCGCCTCAGTACCAATGGCATTTTTTTCGAAGCTCAATTGCCAATCGTATTTTTGGCAAATCGTCGAGACCCATGCTAAACCCAGACCAAACCCGTGATTGTCTTTATTACCGTAATTAAAGGGCTGCCCCAGATTCGTCAGAACCGAATCAGGCACACCCGCTCCTTCATCTTGAATATTTAAAATATTTTCTTTCAGCTCAACGATGACTTTTGAATTGGTCGGTGAATACTTCAACGCATTCAACAGTAGATTTGATACCGCTTGCTGAACAAAGCCAGGCCGGGCAAAGACGGTCATATCAGAAGTGCCTTTTAATTGCAGTCGGTCTTGATTTTGCCGATTCACTTTTGCCACTAAATCTTCAAGCATGTTTTTCATTCGAATAGCGTGTAACTCATCAGCGCTCATCGGAAAATTTTCAGCCGTATTCCATTCCAAAAATCCATTGATCAGGGTGTTGAGATGTGACACCTCTTCAAGCGCTTCTCTCAGACTTTGCCCACGTTCCTCTTGGTTCTGCGTTTGTCCGGATCGCTCAAGGCAATTTCGTAAAATCGTCAAAGGCGTTTTCAGCTCATGGGCCATTTGCGCGGTCCAGGTCTGAGTTTTCTTGAGACCTTTGAGCATCCGTGTGTGCAGAAGTCGTGCTTCTTCGACAAGCTGCCCGAATTCATCATTGGAACTATCTGGTTTGACCGTCATATTTAGGAATTGCTCAGGACTGGTCTTGGCCAATTGTCCTTCGTCAAATTGCGAGCCGAGATAGCGAATATATTGCGCGAGCTTCACCAGTGGCGTGAGAAGACTTTGGCTCAAGGTAATCGTCGTCAGCAAAATTAAAATCAAGATCAAGATGCTATAGATCACGATATGCCGGCCAAGGCTACGCCAGCGTAGAAGCTCTTCGTCTAATATAATTCCAACTTGAATGGTGCGGCGCCGTTCTCCGGCTTTGGTTTGCTGGGGTGTTAATGGCACGGTGAGAACCCGAATGAAATGTCCCTCACCCTCTATCGTCTGCCATCTTTCTTGAACGGAAAGATTATCCGGAAGTAAATAAGAATTTTTTGATCGATAAACGATATCGCCGCGGCGATTGTAAATAATGACGAACTGATTAAGCTTTTCTCCGCCCACGACATCTCGAATGATATCTTCGGCTTCTTCGAACTCCTTTAGCTCGGCATTACTGAGATCAGAAGAGATTAAGAGCGAAGCGGTGGATTCAATCCGTTGGTCAATGAGCCGAAACTGCTCGGCGCGGAAAAACAAAAATTGCAGGATTCCGACGCCGCCAATGGCAATCGCCAAAACCATGGCAATCGTGAAAATAAATCTACGCTTCAATCCAGTACCCTATATTGCGGCGGCTTAATATCTCGGTTTTTGATCCGGCCTGAAGCAACTTTTTGCGCAAGTTCTTAATCGTCACTTCGACCACATTACTTTCAATATCAAATTGAGTGTCCCAGACTTTGTCCAAAAGCTGAAATTTATTGTACACCCGGCCGGGATGCTGAATCAGTGTCAAAAGTAGTTGATACTCTTTATTAGAAAGATCAATCACCTTATTGTCGACGCTCACCCGGTGATCAAGAGCATTGACTTGCAAATCTTTAACATTGAAAAGATAAGACTCCGCTTGTGGCCGAGTTTCATTTTGGCGACGGCTCAAAGAGCGAATTCGTGCGGACAGCTCAACTAAAGAAAATGGTTTGCTCATGTAATCGTCTGCACCCTGGTCAAGCGCGGCGGCTTTTTCGGCGGGACTATTCACCGTTGAGAGAACGAGAATCCGCGCCTTTGAGCATTTGCCCTTGGCTTTCGGGATCAAAGTAATGGCATCAGTCCGGTGTAGAAGCCGATCGAGAATCAATAAATCAACGTCCCTGCCAAGATTGTCAATCAGCTCAACCGCCGCCTCGTAAGTTTCAGCCGGATGAACAGTATGCCCCTCAGCTCGGAGAGCATCCGTTAAAAAAGACAGGACACGTTTCTCATCCTCAACAATTAAAATAATCATAACAAATTGATTGTTGGTCGAAGGCTGATTGAAGTCAATCAGGTCCGTGGCAGGTCCGTGGCAGGTCCGTGGCAAGACCGTGGCTTTCGCGATTCGAGGTTTTACGGGCCGAAATGACCAATTTGCCTCGGCGCCCAGGACCCTGTGAACTTTGATTGCATTCATCGATTTTAATTATATAAATCACTAATTTTCAGATAGGAGTCACTAAATCCCTCATGTTAGTCTGAGCACAACTAAGGGGGGGTGGGCAAGGATGCTACCAAATTGGAAAAACTCAATCATTAAATTTTTATCAATCTGTCTGGGGCTAGCGCTGGTTTTCAGCCCGGCAACCGGACATTCGTCGGGATTAGCCAACGGCCATAGTCAAGACGCACGCTCCTTGTATTGGTTGAAAATCAAAGCCGGAAACAAATATCAGCGCAGTGCTCTAGCGCGGACCGGTATCTCGCTTGAAATATTTTCTGACGACTATGTCATTGCGATCGGTACAAAAGATCAGCGTGACCTTTTAGCTAAAAAGCATCTCCTACTTGCAAACTTTATGCTTGATGAAGTCGGCTGGGATTTTCCGTCGGGAGACACCGATTTTCACACCTATGATCGCATGCAAAAAGAACTCGAGGATCTAGTTAAAACCTACCCGGGACTTGCCAGCCTGGATTCGCTGGGTCAGTCGGTTGAAAACCGCCAAATCTGGCGTTTGCGCATCAGCAAAGATCCAGCAACGGCCAGCACCAAGCCTGGCATTGCCTATATGGGCGGCCACCACGCGCGCGAACATCTCTCGATTGAAATGCCACTGCTTTTGGCGAAATACTTTCTTGAAGAATACAAAAAGGGAAATGCCGATGTGATTCGACTTGTTGATTCCCGCGATATTCATATTGTTCCAATGGTCAATCCGGACGGCGCCGAATATGACATTGACGGAGCTCAGTACCACATGTGGAGAAAAAACCGCTCCAAAAACTCCGATGGGACTTTCGGCGTCGATTTAAATCGGAATTATGGTTATCAGTGGGGCACAGGTGGCTCCAGCACAGACACAAATTCTGAAGTCTATATGGGCACCCAACCCTTCAGCGAACCAGAAACCCAGGCCATCAAAAAGTTTTTTGATACCCAAACCAATGTCAGTTCATTCATCAGCTTTCATTCCTTCTCAGAACTGATTTTATACCCCTGGGGTTATTCGTACAATCCCGTGAGTGACGGCCGTGATTTGCTGGTGTTCAAAAAGATGGCTGAAACTATGGCCCAGTGGAACAGCTATACGCCTGAGCAAGCGTCTGATCTCTATATCGCGAGTGGTGACACGGTCGATTGGGCTTATGGTGCGCACAAGGTCTTTGGCTTTACCTTTGAGCTTGATCCAACTGACATGTATAGCGGCGGGGGATTTTATCCTGGGCAAGCAGTCATTCCGCAAGTTTTTCAAAAGAATTTGAAACCAGCTCTGTACATGCTGGAATATGCGGACAACCCTTATCGCGTGCTCAATCCCACGCTATCAAACTTTGGCCTGAACTACATGAGCATCCAATAAGTTTATTTGCTTGCCGACATCAACAAGCGGCCTTCGTAATCAGAGCGAAGGCTGCCGATAAAGCGATACCAGTGCTCATCCGCACGGCGCACGCGCAATCCGCACATTCCATCTTCGGATTTCCAGATCGGCTCAACTTCAACAGTGGACACCTGACGGTCGCTGACTTGAATTTGCACTTGAGTGGGCGCGGCAACTGCCGCAGGTAACAAAACCTGAAGCCCAGATTTTGAGACGTCTAAAACTCTGAGCGGATGCTGATAACCGCCTGACTCAAAAGCTCCACGGCAATCAACCTCAAAGCGCGGAAACTTTCGTTGATGCATGTAAACAACATTTTGGGATTGCGGAATCACCATTCGAAATGACGGAAATGGATAGAAAGCATTTAAAATTCCCTTTTCCACATCCGTTAAATCCGCAAAAATCTGAGTTTGTTGATTGTAATAATAATCCATCAGCGTTGGGTTCATGACGGGGTCAGAGACCCGCGGCAAATGCCGATTTGGCAGGCGAAAATCTTCGCCCAATTCTTGAGTTAAGTAGTGATAGAGATTTTGTTCCGGCTTTTTTGCGCCATAAACCGACTGCAGGCGGCTTTCCACCTCAGAAAACTTCATGGTCATGACCGTGGCCGGTTTACCGAAATGATGCTCCAAATTTTCAATGGGGACATCAGAGATCGGTTTAAAAAGCAAAATTCCTTCGTAAAATTCGGCACGCTCGGGATGCACTGAGATGGTGAAGCCATCCAGGTTCATGCAGTGAATGGCGTACGAAAGCATATATTTGTAAAATGGAAAGAAGATACTCTTTGCGCCCGAACGAAATTCAGGACGAATTGCAAAATAAGCCAGTTCACCAAGCCTTGGAATTTCATGACGAAGTTTATCCAAATCAAGAGCTGGACCATTCGGCAATCCAAATGGAGTTTCACGAATAATGGTCGCCGTCCCGACGACAATGTCCTTATAACGGACGATCAGCACAGACGTCGTTGGCAAAGCATGGTACTTCGAGAGAAAAATATCTTTACCTTGGTCCTTAATGCCATAGCGATCAAGAAAATGGTCGTGCAACAGGCGAAAGGCCGCCGTCAGTTCTTCTTCAGTTTCTGCGATTTTGAAAACCAATGGCGATGGAACTTCACGAAGGCAAAGTTGATTGCGAAGACTAAAAAAGCGGAGCCGGTCCGGAATAAGATTGTTAAGCTTTATTCGAGCCATGTTCATTTTCGTCTGCGCTTGCACAGTTTTTTTCAATCAAGCCCCCTAAAAACGAACCAGAAAAGAACCACCCACAACCCGTCTCTATTTCGGACTATGCTGCGCCGAACTAAAGACTTCAATTGTGGAAATATCCCGACACATCTGAGTGAGAACCAATAAATTAACTGGGAATTCAAGATTTGGTTAAGTGACAAACTTTTCGACGTCTCAGAATGAGAAATTAGGCCGGGCCGACCGAGTCATTGCGGACTCGCCTTTGTGGCAACCGGAATCAGCAAGACCTGGCCAATGCGCAGATCCGTCCTCTTTAAATTATTCACTTCGCGTATTTGCTCGATGCTGACCTTCAGGCGGTGTGCGATGCGAGTCAGATTATCGCCGAGGCGAACCTTATAAGAAAGCGGTGCCTGCGGTGATACGGCAGGTGTGGGACTAGCGGCTGCCACGACTTGAGTTGCCGCTGCGGGTGTGCCCGAAGCAGTCGGAGATAACGCCACCTCTTGCGGAGCTGTCGCCGCCGGGGAGGCCGTGAGTTGCGCCAGGGGACTGGCAGTTGGCGTGACCGACGCGACCGCCACCGGCGTTGCTAGAGCGGCAGGGGTCGCTTTTTCAGAGGGAGTTCCGGCCACAGCGATCACTTTACGCGGCTTTTCCGAGAAGAACTCTTGCGCGAGGGCTTGCTGCTGAATCGGCACGCGCACGAATGTGCCGCGCGGAATCTTGATTCGGCCGTGGCGTGCGCGCTTTTGAATATGTGGATTAAAAAGTTGCGCTCGATCAACGTCCCCGCCAAACCAACTCAATAAACGGTCAAAGGGCAATTCTTTTGAAACCTGAAATTCAGAATTTTCCAATTCCTGATTCCAGCGCACATCACCGAAATATTTCTTTGCATCCCGCTCCACATTCAAGGCCGCCAAAAAACAAGCGTAGAAATTTTCAGAAGCAAAGCCAAACCGGGAAGACGAGTATCTTTCGATGATTTCAACTAAATCACTGCTGTGCAATTTATTGACGATATTCTTGACCCCATAGGCGCCGTGATTATAGCCCGTCAAAGCTAAAGGCCAGGACTCTAGCATCTCAAAATTTTGCCGCAAAAAACGGGCCGAGGCACGCGTCGCAGTCAAAGGGTCATTGCGCTCATCAACCGCCTCATTCATTTTCATGAAAGGCTTGGCCGTGCGACGCATGAACTGCCAGATTCCGCTCGCCCCCACTCGTGATCGTGCTTCAATGTTAAATGAACTCTCGACAAATGGCAGCCGGGTTAATTCAATTGGCAAACGCTCCTCGCGAAATATCTTTTCCATCTCGCGCAAATAGCGGCCCGAATAATAAATGCCGAGAGCAAAGCGATCGCGCTGTCCGAGCTGAAAACGCAGCCGGCCCTTTTCTGCAGCATCGGCAAATTTATGTGGATCTTGAACTTTTTCAAACATCTTCCAGAGGCGCAGATCCTCACCCTGAAGACCTTCGGATGACTTCAGTTTATCGAGCTTTTTTAAATTCGCGGCAATCTGGGCCTTATGCTCTTTGATCAATTTTTCTTTGGCTTTTCTTTTCTGGCGATCCGACAATGCTGAATCATGAATGATCGAATTGAAATCCATCGTTTCATAGACGATATCGACGTGTGCACTATCATGCAACACGCCCTGATTTAAGGTGTACTTGGTATAAATGTCGGTCCAAAACGCCACTCGTTTTTGCAGCCCTTTCGGCACTGCGAACATTGCATCGCTATAACCCAATGCCCCGGTCTGCTGCGAAAAATCAGGAGGTGACCAAGGCCGGGAATTTTCACGAAATTCTTTTGTTAAAAAGTCGGCATTTTGCCCGGAGTCAGCTTGTTCAGAAAAGAGATTTGGCTGCAACAAATTCACGTCAAGGTCGCCAGTCGGCTCACTCACTTCGCTTGTCTCGTCTACCGCTGCGGCCACCGGTTTGATGTGTTCGATGTTAGCACGGCGTTTTCGCGCCAGCGCCGTCTGCGGCAGTCCCAACAGCAGGAAAGCATAACCAAAAAACAATATTAATTTAATTGTGGGCCGCATCAAACTTATTCCTCAACCAGGGTGGCGGCCAAATGATCAAAAAGGGCTCTTGCCTTATCTTCCCGGCCGGAGCCATTAAAGATAAACGCAAAACTCAAAACACGTCCGTCACTTTTTCCAGCAAATCCGGCCAAGCCCACCACACCATTGAGAAGTCCAGTTTTTGCCCGCACCCAACGCTCTGCTGGAGTGTTCTTCATGCGCTTTCGTAAAGTGCCGTCAATTCCTGCAATTGGTAAGGCCGTTAAAAATTCAGGAAAGCTACTGAAGTCATTGCGAAGCATTTCCAAAAATCGCCCAAATTGTTCCGGTGACAGTTTATTTTCCAAAGTAAAGCCGGAGGCATTGATGAAATGATAGCTGCCTTTTTTGAAACCTCGCTCCTCGAGAAATTTTTGAATCTGTGCCATTCCTTGAGGCATTGTCGCTGGCGTCCCACTCGTTTCGGCCGCCAGATTTTTCACCAGCATTTCGGCAACGTAGTTATTCGAAAATTTTGCCATGTCGGCGACGATCAACGCCAAGGGCTTGCTCGCATAGGTCGCCAAAACTTGGGCATCAGTCGGCGCCCGGCCTTTTTTAACCGAGCCAGAAACAGTGATCCCTCTTTGCCGTAAGAACTCGATTAAATTATAACCTGACCAAAGGTCGGGCTGAGTGATGTTTTTATAGACCACGACCTCATCGTGCCCCAACGCCATCTTTCCTCGGACGCGTATGACATCCCCGACAAATCCGTGCTCGCCTTCAATTCGCTCAACAGCGATGTCTTGACCTCGCCCGGCCGCGACCGTTTGCGTTTCATTTCGCAATTTAAGGTAGGGAGACATCGGATCCAAAAAGACTTTGAGTGGATCGCCCGGCTTGTCTCCTGGCCGCACAAACACATTCACTGAATTCCAATTCATCGACATCGCACCAATCGGAGCATCATAGGCGCGATCGACCCGGGCATTTTCCCGATCCTCACCGACCCGCACAGAATCAAATCGCGTGTCGTCAACGAGCACATCACCTGAGATTTTGACGAGACCCTTGGCGCTTAACTCATCGACCAGTGTCCACATATTTTCAGAGACAAACGAAGGATCACCGCCGCCTTTAAGATACAAAGAACCCTTCAATGTGCCGTCGTGAATCTCATCCTTGCTGAGAAGTTCAGTTTTAAAATGAAAGCCGGGTTGCAGAGTTTCAATCACTGTTCCGGCAGTAATAATCTTGCTCAGTGACGCCGGAACCATCGGACGCACGGCGTTTTGCGCAAAAACTGTTTGCAGACCAGACTCTCCCTTGACACCCACCCAAAGGCCGAGATCGCCTGGGCGAAAGCCGCTTGACTGAACCAGACGCTGAAGCTTTCCGGAGTTGACCGCAGAGGGCGCTCGCTCCATGGCTTGAGCGCGCGGGAAACAGATAGTAAAACCGATCACGAAGGTAAAAAAAAGACTGCGATAATTCATGTCAAACAGTATACGCTGGCAGCCAAAAACGTAAAGTCTCTTTTACATTTCCTGGAAGCATTTTCCGGAGGAGATATTCTCCCCTTGCATTCACCTGGCTCCTCAGCCACGATTTGAGGAATGATTCGTGCGTCGCTACTTTATTTGCTGACTGCCAGTGCTGTGTGCGGTGCCTGCACGCCGGCTCAACAAAACCAAAATGACGTTTTGGTCGTTGCTTTAAGCGCGGCACCGAACACCCTTGATCCCCGTTTCGCCACTGACGCGGTCGGAATGCGCATCGACGATCTTTTATTTACATCAATTGTTCGCCTTGGCCCACACCTAACCATCATTGGCGAAGCAGCCCGGTCCTGGACATTCAATGACAATACCTTTGTGTTTCAATTGCAGCCAGATTTAACTTTTTCGGACGGGCAGCCCGTTACAGCAAGCGACCTTGAATTTTCGTTTGCGCAATTCATGTCACCCAAATCACCCTATAGCAGTTCCCTGAGTTGCATTGACAAACTCGAAGTGCGATATGATCAGCACGAACGTTACCTCAAGCTGCATTTAAAATCTTATTCTGCTGATTTTCTTACCGAGCTGGCGGCCGTGAAAATTCTCCCGCAAAAAGCCGTATTGGCCAGTGGTGACGACTTTGCCAAATCACTCGTTGGCAGTGGCAGTTTTTCTCTCGAACAGCAAACCGCGGATGAAATCGTGCTCCGCGCTCGGCCTCATCATGCGTTGGCGACGCCAAAAATGCAGACCGTCGTCTTTAAGGTGATCCGCGATGAAATGACCCGATATTTAAAAACTTTGCACGGCGACATTGACATTTCGCAAAGTGAAATCC
>JAYVXN010000389.1:0-4071 GCA_043785085.1 Bdellovibrionales bacterium
TTTTTAGAGAGAGGCGACGGTGGCAGGGTTTTGGCAGGGAACTAGAGTCATCTAGAGGGCTCTAAGGGGGTCTGCTCTTCAAAGACCGAACTGGGTCTCGAGTTAATTCAACTACTTAATATGAAAGCGATTTGCAAATATTTGCCTGAAACTAACTATATGAATTGGAGCGGGTAACTTCCCGCTCCTGAATTCATATAGTTATCATACTTTGGCAGGGAGTGGCAGGGTTATCTTACAGACTTTAGTGGTAAGACCTTAGCTTCATTATCCGGTGGTACTTGGATTCGTAAAGCATCAGTCTGGCCTTTCATATTAATGCCAGCCGATCGAAAGTAAACGTCCGTCGTACTCAACTTCGCATGACCAACATTCTCTTTTACGATTCCTAAAGGGACCCCATCAATCAGCGCAAGAGTTATATGAGTCGCTCTTAGCTGGTGATGCGTGACCTCTTTGATTCCAATCTCACGGCAAAACTGTCTTAAGACTTCGGCCTGCTGGCCCTGTCTCCATTTAAAACAATTCACCTCGATCACGAAATCAGTGGAGCACTTAAGTTTCATTTCCTTAAGAACCGGAATTATGTAATTGGGAATTGCCACAACACGTTCTTCACGATCCTTAAGCAACAAAACTAAACCCTCACCTGGAATCATCTGGCGTCGCAAATAAATGAGTCTTTGGTCAAAATCAATGTCCAACCATTTTAGACCCGCTAATTCACTTCGCCTGAGACCTAATGCAAGAGTCAATAACCAGATAGTGTAGTAGGGATGACACCGTATCTTCGCCTCAGAGAGCAAGCGATTGACCTCTTCGTGAGTCAGAGCCTCTTTGCGCTTCTTAGACATCCTTCGCATTTTCATTCCTGAAAACGGATTTGTCTTAGCACCCATAAAAAGCCTGTAGGCAAATACACACTTAATTTCTTTAAGCACCTCGTTCGTATGTGAACGGCTCATAGCTTTAAGTTCCATCTCATCTAATCCGTCAGAAACAAACTGAGGACTAATAAGATCAAGGTGTGTATCAGACCAACTCTCAGTATGACGTAAACGGCTCTTCTTACACTTAACAACATGGGGACTGAATCCGTGAGGATTTTGTTCTGATCGTACCTTACTTTCCAAATGTTCAAGGTAACGATTCAGAAGTTCACCCCAATTTGTGAAGTCTGTGCCATCTGGTCTTTCTTCTCGGCATGTATTCCAAAGCTCGCGATAAATTCTTTGAGCTTTGGGTTCTGAAGCTATACTTCGACATTTTTTTTGGACTCGTTTTCCAGTGAAGCGATTAACGGCTTCAGCAACAACCATATAAAAGGTTTTTTTTATACCTGGAGAAACTTCTTTTTTGTAAGCGACTATTCCCATTCTTGAGCTCCTTTGATAAGGAGATCAAGATCAATTTTTTTAAATCGCAGACTTTTACCCAAGAGCCTGTATGCCTTAACTTTGCCTTGATAGACCCAATTCCGAATTTGTTTCGGATCGGTTCTAAGATATTCTGCCGCCTCTTTTGTATTAAACCATATAATTTCAAAGAACTCTGAGCGCCCACTCATGTTTTGAGTTCGAACGCTCCTTACAGATAGCAATTTACCTTGAGTGCTCATCGTCAATCAAGAAAAAGATTTTTCATTTTCAAAATTTTTGAGTCATTTAAATCAGTAACCAAATCATTCTTAAGTCGTACTGACATACTCTAAGCTGGCTCTGGTGGCGGTTGAGGGACCGGAGTCACTGCATTTTTTGCCGGTAAGTTTTTGCGATGACGTTTCACAAAATCTTCGAGAGATATAATTAAATTTTTGTCGTCCATATTTTTAAGAGAGTCTCTGAAAAGCTTTTTCACATTTACAAAGTCACTTTCAAGCTTGTCTACTTTTGATTTGAAGCTGGCTCGAAAAAAATCTTTGACTATCCAACTCGTGAGATCAGACGGGCATATACTTACTCCTGGCCTAGCTCGAAGGTCACTGAGCATTGTATTGATGGCGACGGCAGCTTTTGGATCAAGATCAATCCTCATTTCAACATTCATTTTCCTACTCACCTTGATTGTTCCGATACTTTGACTTTTTCTTCGCCCATTCCGGACTGCCGACAATGACTGACTCACAGTGAGCCTCGATGAGTTTGCTGCCGTGAACTTCCGTATCGAAGCACTGAGTTTCGACTTTCGACTGATCGACGATATAATCATTCTCGGCCTTTTCAAGACTTCTTGGCTTTGATACACTAAACTTTTCGAGATTAAACAATGTTTCCCGCCTAACCTTCGCGTCTCGACTTTCAATTCCGTCGTGGATAAAATAACTGGCCACCCCGCCAACCAAAGCTCCGATCGCTGCGCCTGTTAAAGCCGCCTGCGAGTTATCTTTACTCACTAATAATCCAGTCGCGGCACCAGTTACGACGCCGGTACCAACACCCAACATCAATGACTCTTTCATCGTTGCACATCCCATCATCGGGATTATTAAAATCATCATTTTAAAAACGTCTCTCTTCATTTATCTCCTATAAAGATTGTTTAAATCAAAAACTCGTCATCCCTATGACTGAGTACATTCTCAAAAAATTTCATTTCAGTTGTTTCAAGGACTTAAGCCGAAACTCGAGGTGAACCCGTTCTTGAGAGGTTCACAGAGCCCGATTTGTTCAACTGGGCTGCCTAAGTGAGTTCGAATTTGTTGCCGTCTTTACCGAAAAAAGTAACCGGCTTACTCGGTAAAAGGATCTGATCGAGATTTGCAAAGAACACTTTCGATGCTTGAGTCTGACCGATCTTTTCTTCGGCGTGGCGAATTTGTTTGATGAGCCAATCATGTGTGTGAACATACATGACAAGCCTGATGTCGGTTCTTAAATAGTATTCTAAAAGCTTTTTCTCGTAACGAGCTGAAGTTTTCGGCGACGGTTCGTACTCCAAAGCTCCGTATATAATTCCAGTTTTGGTATTAATTCCCACGACCGCGTCGCTTCGTACTTCGGCAAAGGGCTTTATAAAGGCAGCGTCTTTGACATTTACGCAGCACTGAAGAACATTTTCAGGAATATATCGAACGATCATGTCCTTCGTCTCAAGTGAATTTCTGATATCGGCGAGGGTCAAATCATGCGCAATTGCATCGGACCTACGAATCTCCGATTCGATTTTGACCGGATAAGTTTGGCAGACTTTCGATTTAGAGGCGTCGGTGAGCGAGTAAATCAGGACGTTATTTTGCTCTTCCGTATCGAACAGTCTTGCCTCAAGGTATTTCTTTCGCTGAAGCCCTCCGATCACTTTCGAAACGCGACTTTTGACGACGCTTGGAAAAACCTCACGTTTAAGCTGCGACCTTGCCATGACTTTATTCTCAAACAAGAGGTGGAGAATCTTAGTTTCTTGGGTCATTTCGTTTTCCGTTATCTGACGAATCTGGTGGCTCGATTCGAGTCGAAATATTTTCTGCGTGCGTTAGGGCGATCTCAAACATGGGCTGAAAAGTGAGAGACTTCTCATTTTCATGTTCTTTTTTAAGCTCTTCGATTTCAGAAATAAGCGTTTCGTCATCTAAATAAGGCGTTTGAACTTCTGTAAATTCGGTGCCGTTTGCCCAAATGGCTCGGCCTTTGATGTCTGGGAGTTCGTAGGCCATTTTATTGCCGAGGACCGTGAGTGATCCCTGCAGGGTATTGGCTCGGAACGAAATGCGTCCGCCGAGATTTTCCTGAATCTTTGTATCGATCGTTTCCGTTGTTACTTTTTGAGTAGCGAGGATCAAATGCACACTTGCCGCACGACCAAGTTTTGAGATTTCTTCAGTTAATTCTCGTGCTTTTGCGATCTGATTAGCGCGATCTTTATTCATTTTACCCTTGGCATAAAGCTCGGAAGCCTCATCAACTGCGATCACGATGATGTCTTTTTTGTCTCTCTGGGAATCAATTGATTTCACTCCTTCTGATTCCATAAAAGTGAAACTGATCTTCCCCCGAAAAAACGGACACAAAAATCATGCTGCCAGCGCCAAAGATTCGTACTCAACAGGACTCATGTAGTCCAAGGATGAATGAAGCC
>JAYVXN010000390.1:0-4069 GCA_043785085.1 Bdellovibrionales bacterium
TACGTTGAGTCCAGATTTTCTGAGCAAGTCGTCAGATTCGGGCTTCTGGAGCAAGCGTCAGCGGTTCCGACCGAAAGTTTATGCAACATTGGGGTATACACTGGCCACCCGCTACCTGCGCGGCTACCGGCTGAATGGTCGCGTCTCAACTGTTCCGACTAAACAGGCTGTGCGCACTGCCACCACACTGGCTTTCGCGGACGAATTCCGGTGATGGAGACCTGGCGCAAGACGCTTCACCTCGAAGAGCTCTTAGGCAAAGAAGCCAGCAGCGAAGAACTGCTAGCCTCAGCTCGCATCGATGGTTTTGATACTGTATTAGAGTTTGGTCTAAAAATGGTCATCAACGGCATGACAACCGTTGATGAAGTTAATCGAACTATGGCCAGTTAAGTCTTAAGACTTACTCTTCGGATCAATTCCCAACAATGCCGCAAACGGATTATTGAATGGAGTCGCCAGCTTTCTTGGCCCGCCACCACCTTGAGAGCCTTGACGCTGGTCAGATCGGTGATCTGGGCGCCGATCATCACGAGGGCCGCGATCTTGGCGTGGACCACGATTATCTGGCCGATTATCTGGCCGATTATCTGGCCGTCCAGGTCCTTCGGCACGAGCTCCATCCGGTCGTCGATCATTACGCCGATCATCACGCTGACCTCGTGGACCAGAACCACCTGGGCGCGGACCGCGATTTGCTTGCGGCCGATCGCCACCGCCACGTGCATCGCCAGCGGCTGCTCGCTCTGGTCGCGGACCACCTCCTCGATCACCACGCGGCTGGCGCGGCGCTTGGCGCTCACCTTGCGGGGCGCGTTCACCCTCAGGGCGTATTTGTCGCTGCGGCTTTTCATCGAGAAGCATAGAGAGAGAAATTTGATTTTTATCTAAGTCGACCGCCAATACCTTAATGGTGACCTGATCGCCAGGGCTGACCACCTTGCGCGGATCTTCAACAAACTTGTGCGACAGATGCGAAATATGCACCAAGCCGTCTTGATGAACTCCGATATCAACAAAGGCACCAAAATTCGTTACATTCGTAACGAGTCCGGGGCAAATCATGCCTTCTTTTAAATCTTTAACTTCAAAAATATCATCGCGAAAAGAAAACACCTTAAACGGATCACGCGGATCACGCCCCGGCTTTTCAAGTTCATGAATAATGTCATTGAAGGTAAACTCACCAACGAGCTCAGCCCATTTGGTTCGAAGTTCCAATAATTTTTTAGCACCGTCGCCGATCAATTGCGAAATATTCACACCCAAATCGGCAGCCATATCGCGAACAGCCGTGTATCGCTCCGGATGAATGCCGGTTTGATCAAGCGGCACTTTGCCATTCATAATCCGCAAAAATCCTGCCGATTGTTCAAACACCTTGGAAGAAAAGCGCGGAATCTTCATCAAATCTGAGCGGTCATCAAACAAACCGCTGGTTTTACGATGTTCAACAATATTTTTTGCTAGACCTGGTCCGATGCCTGAAACATGCGCCAGGAGCGACTCACTGGCGGTGTTCAAATCAACGCCCACCCCGTTCACACAAGATTCAACGACAGCATCGAGCGATTTCTTTAAATGCGGCTGCGAAACATCATGCTGATACTGGCCCACTCCGATACTCTTCGGATCAACTTTAACTAATTCTGCCAACGGATCCTGCAACCGTCGGGCAATCGAGATTGCGCCTCGAACAGTTAAATCTAGCTCCGGAAATTCCTGACGTGCAATATCGCTGGCCGAATACACACTCGCGCCCGATTCACTCACCATAATGACAGGAATATTGACGCCGATTTCTTTTAAAATTTTACGCAAGAACGTTTCCGTTTCACGTCCGGCGGTACCATTACCAACGGCAACTGCATCGATTTTAATCTGCTTGGTCACTTCAGCGAACAGGTGCTTGGCTTTACCATCAGCGCCTTCGCCAAGAACATGTAAGACCGTATGCGAGATAAAATTTCCTTGTTTATCAATGAGAGCCACTTTGCAGCCCGTGCGCAGCCCCGGATCCACTCCCAGAACACAACGCGGACCAAAGGGACTTGAGAGCAAAACTTTTCGCACGTTTTCGGCAAAAACCGAAATCGCGTCTTTATCCGCTTTATCCTTCAGAACCCGGTGAACTTCATTGGTGATCGATGGATAAACGTGAACAGTCAAAGCGACTTTAGCACAGTTTTTCAAAAAATCGGCCGCATGCGACTCCGGCTTGCTACAAGCAAAGGCCGCAAAGCGTTTGGTCAAAAGCACATCATCACCATCAATAGTGACAGCCAATTCGCCTTCGTTCCAACCACGGCGCATCGCCAAGTAGCGGTGCGAAGCTTTGCTTTCTTGCAGAGACTTAACGCTCTCAGAGAATTCCGCATACATTTCAAATTTTGAGTGCGTCTTAAACTCTTTGGTTTTTTTCGACGTCACTTTACCTTGTGAAAAGAAGTTTTCACGAACCAGCTCGCGCAATTCCGGCATATTGAAAATGCGCTCAACAATAATATCCTGAGCACCTTTGAGACAAATCTCATAAGTCACAAAATCAGCACTCGGGTTCAGGTAATTTTTGGCTTTCACTTCCAAAGTCATGTCATCATTGATTTCGCCGTGACCTAGCTGCCAAATCCAGTCCGCCAAAGGCTCAAGACCAGCTTCACGAGCAATGGTCGCTTTGGTTTTCTTCTTTTTCTTGAAGGGACGGTAAATTTCATCCAACTCACCAAGATCCATGGCCTTCATGATCCGGGTTTTGAGTTCTTCGGTGAGATTGCCCTGACCATCGATTTCTTTAACCAAAAAGGCCTGACGTTTAACAATCTCGTTATAGGTTTCATGAGCCTCAATCACGTCGCGGATTTCGACTTCGTCGAGATTGCCCGTTTTTTCCTTACGATAGCGGGCGATGAATGGAACAGTGCCACCCTCGGCCGTTAGCTCAAGAACCGCCTGCGCTGAGCGAAACGGAATCTTTGCATGAGTTGAACCTAAATACGCTTGAAATGTCGTTTCCATTGAGCGCTTCCTCTATAAAAGAAACAAGTTACCTGACACCGGAGATTGCCAAATCTGATTTCGAATTCAAGATTTAAATCGGCTTTCGTGAATAAGGCAATTGGAGATTTGCGGGACAAATTGCCGGGACCCTCACTGTCATGCCTTGCCTATTTATTACCTGAATATTACCTGAATATTACCTGAATACAACCTCAGGAATAGCCCGAGTTGTGCCGCGAATTATGACGTCTACTTATGGCGATAAAGAATTAAACCATTGGTGGGATCATACGGTGAAACACCTACCGTGACGCGATCCCCTACCACTACGCGAATATTAAATCTTCGCATTTTTCCACAAAGACGGGCCACAATTTCGACATTGTTATCCAACATCACTTTGTAGAGGCCGCCTGCGCCAGCATCTACGATCTTTCCTTCAAGCTGTGCTAAGTCGTCTTTTGCCATATTTTATTTTTTTTAAACGAAATTCAGCGTCATGTATAGGAAAAACAACGCAATTTAGGCATTCGATCAGGGCACTTCAGGCTTTGTAGTTAGCAATTAAAATCTTAATGCCGTCTTTGAATAAAACTTCGAGCCGGTTGTTTTGACTTGATAAAACATAGCCCCAACCCAAAACTTTATGCTGGATTGCGGTACGAGCCTCGTAGTTATCGGACATTTTATAAGGCTCTGGCTTAAGACCTTTAGATTTCTCAAACAAGCTATTCCATTGCTCGAGCAGATCCGCATTTCGGTCAATGACGAGATCGCGAATTTTTTTGGCTTTTTTCTCAGCTTTATCTGAAACGACTTTCTCGACGTCCTTTTCGGCGACTTTTTCGGCGACTTTTTCGGCGACTTTTAAACCGACTTTTACGTCGACTTCCGGAGTCGACTCGCCATCAACCGCAGCTTTGCTCATGACCGTTGGCGGACTCGGTTTTGCGGTTTTTGCTGACTTAACGGCAGGAGCACCGGGTGCTCCCTTCGGCATAACAACCGCATTCTCCAGTACTGATGGAGCTTTTAAAGCTGGTTTTGACTTTTTATCTTCTGCTTTTGGTTT
>JAYVXN010000391.1:0-4052 GCA_043785085.1 Bdellovibrionales bacterium
GAAGCCGGATTTTCTTAGAAGGTAGTGACTCACCTGACCAATTCTCATTACTGAAAAGCGGTCATTCTGCGAATGCGTTCTGGGGTCCAGAAACTTATCTTTCCAGCGCGTGACAAATAAATGCACTTAAGCCATTCTATGGGAAAAGTGAATGGTGCTAGATGAATAAGTGGAGCATAAAATTTCAATACAAGCCACGCCCGATGGCATCTGCTGAAGCATGGGTTTATGAAATCTTTCGTGATAGTGAGTATTGGGGAACTCTAGTTGACGAGAAAATTCGCCACAAAACCCTCTTTAAGCCAGGCAATGACCGCCACGATGATTTAGACGAAATCATTGTTCCACTTGAAGGAAAATACTGGGTTAAGTCGGGCTCGTGGGCTCGAACCCTAGTTCCTGGTGAGGCCGCGTTTATTCCATGTTCTACTGACCACGACTCTGGTACAGCAACGAACCTAGTTGGTACTCATTTTTTTGGTCCTACTGTTCAATCCAAAACTCGGAATCTTGCGAGGACTTAGTGCTGGAGGAATCTCGTTACCCTCCGACACTCTATTTTGGCTAAAAGGCGCATTTCGATTTCTTAGAAGTGAGCCCAATGTTCCTCACTTTTTACCCTTGGCGATACTTCCGGAGTTTTTTGAAATTCTTAAAGATTCTACACGTCTTACATCAGATCAAAATCATCCTGATCCAATCGTGACTGCAGCCGTACGTTTACTTGAGCAGGCAGATACACCGACTCTTGAAGAGATGGGACAAGAGATTGGCCTTAGCCCCACGCATTTTCAGAAACGCTTCAAGCTTGCGATGGGATGTTCGCCAATCCAATACGCCAACGCATGGAAGCTTGATGTAATTGCTCAGCAACTACGCAAAGGTAACTCGCATCCATTGATCGATCTCGCTACTGAATTTGGATTCAATGATCTAAAACATTTCCGGGAACTCTTCTATAGACGGTTTGGCATTACCCCCTCGGCCTACCGCAAGAATCCCCCTTCTGCTGAATAGAATCTCCGGTAAAACGGCCGGCAGAGGAGAAATTAGAATGAAAATTGGACATATTCATATTGGATTTAAGAATTTGGAGTCCGCCGTTAAATGGATGAGCCAAAAGCTAGGAAAGGAGCCTGGATACAGCAATCCAAACATGGCCGCTTTCTATTTTGATGGAATTAATTTTGTCTTTGATCAAAGCGATACTGACTCATCTGTATCGCTGGCAATTACGAGTGAAAGTTGCGACACTGACTTTGAGAGTCTCACAATAAGAGGCGCTAAAACCATCGAGGTTCCGGCAGATCAGTTATGGGGAGTTCGTACGGCATATATAGAAGGACCCGGAAAACTAATATTTGAACTTGAGGAAACTCTCAAATGAATCAGAAGCTTACCGAACTTTATGATGAGCTCGAAAAGTTTGGCATTTTGATGCTGACAGACTCATCACTCCCAAGTTTAACAAGTGTTGTAGCGGGCGCGCCGGTGAAGGGATCTTGGTGGGGCCACCCATTGGGCAATCTGATGTACAATTTATCCAACGAGTTTCTGGACTCTGCCGATTTGCTTTCTATTAAGCTAATTAATAAAAAGACAACCTTTGTCCAAAAGAAATATTGGAGTGCCGTCGTCGCGGTTGGCTCTGCGCAAGAAGTCTGGCAAATAAAAAAACTATCTCCAGAGTGCAAGAAGTTGTTTCAACTTGTGAAAACGGAAGGGGAAATTATAACTGACAACAAGAAGCTTAAAAAGTCTGCGACAGAAATCGGAAAGCTAGCATCAAAACTAGAAGAGCGTCTGTTGATTTGCTCTGGAAGTATCCATACCCCGTCAGGAAAGCATGTTCGCGTACTAAAAAGCTGGGAAAATGAAATGCACTCGAGAAAATTCAAGTGGACGAAAATTTCTTATGACGAA
This sequence comes from Bdellovibrionales bacterium, assembly GCA_043785085.1. Classification (GTDB taxonomy): domain Bacteria; phylum Bdellovibrionota; class Bdellovibrionia; order Bdellovibrionales; family JAMPXM01; genus JAYVXN01. The sequence goes on from JAYVXN010000391.1 coordinate 1,924, forward strand.
GCTATTCATAAATTGGAAATACTGGGCGCGGAACTGACTAACGTGTACAACACCAAAGTTAAATTCCCATGGCTGTAGATCGCATATGGTGGGTCCAGATGACGGGTTTTAATGAACTTGAAATTCGATTCATTTTTTGGTTTCACATATTGGACGGGCCTGCCCCGTGAAGCAAATTTCGGAGATCAGGCAAAACAGGTATTAGATGAACGCCACTTCAGCATTTTTTATGATTGTATGGAGATATTCAGAAATATTTGCCTTTTGGCCTGTGACACGCTCAAAGAGCTCTGCGAATGGATAAAGACCAGACGGAGCGAGTACCTCATCTCGCCACATCAAACCAAAATCTTGCGGTCGCTCGCGCCATGAAGAACCAGTTTTTCGAAAAAATGCTTTCTTCATCGACTCGCACATCACATCGCCAAGAAAGTAATTGTGAAGGTAAATAGGTGCCGTCGTATGGTGGATGACATGTCCCCAAGGCGGTTCCTCGCCGTATGACTCACTTGCGAGCAAATCGCGCTCAGTCATCCATTTCAGCTCATGAATATCATCAAGGTTTTTGAGATCTTGTCGATATAGCTCTTGATCGAACAAAGTTTCAGAAAGCGACGCAATATTGCCTAGATCTAACACGCACTTAAGGCGCGAAAAATCCTGAATCGCATTTTCAATATCACCATTAAAAAACAGAGATAGAAATTCTTTCGAGTAACTAAGATCGCCAAAGAAATTCGCAAAGCCTTCAGCGACAATTCCCGAAATGCCTCGATTTAAGAGGCGATCTTCCGGATCGAGACCGAGAAAGTGAACAGCATGGGCAGTCTCATGCAAAAGCACCCAGTAGCTGGAAAATCGGTTGTCCATATTCGCAAGTACCCGAGTGTCTTTGCCAATCTGAATAGGAAACATATATCCCCACTCGGACTTGTTCTTTCGCGGAAATAAATCATAAGTAATTGGGAGATCGTCAATTTTGAACCCATACGCACGAAAAACACTGGCGGAAATTGTTCGAAAATCCGTGAGATTTACTATCTCACGATTTCTGGGGCAAATTTGACTTCTCAAATAGGACTGATCCCAAGGCCAATAGCTTTCTACTTTAAGGTACTGTTGGGCTAGAGTATTCAGCACCTTACGGTACGATTGTCGGCGGTTGACGCACTCGTCACGCCATCCATCAAACAAGCCGGGCGCAAGATCATCTTGTTTGAGGCTAAAGGATACAAAATCCAAGGCCCCGCAAGCTGAGGCAAATTCTTTGCGAAGATTGATCAGATCAAGAAACCCACCATCGATCAACTTCCGATTGACCTGCGCCCGAGATAAGTAGGCGCGTTTCCGCAACTCGCGGTCTGAGTTTTCTGACAGAATACGACCAATTTCACTAGACGTCAGTTCTCGACCATCAACGACCGATCGGTGTTTATTAAGAATATCAGCAAGCTTAGTCTCCAAAGCGTCGATCCTGTCCTTTAGGGAGTTAGCTCGTTGAGATCGATGATACGGCTGGAAATCCCGGTGAAGAACTTCGAGGCGCCGGCGATCTGCCGGTGCAAGATCGAGTTCCAACCCGCGACATATCATTTGAAACGATTGGTTTTCTCGATAGACAGCGCGAATCTTATTCTGTGCCTCGTCCACTCCGAAATCGAAACCAGTCGTATATTGAGCCCACAGCTTCTGATTGCTATCAATTTGAAGATCTTCGAGGCGGCGAGATAGATTTTGAATATCTTGCATAAGAGGCGACTTTGGCACATTTGAGATGTTCCCACAACTCATTAAGCCCTGTGGCACTGCTAGCTACTTTGGGCGATTCAAGGGAATGTTGTGCTTCAAATTCAAATGGATAACGAAAGAGCCCGCTTTCGCTCCGACGCGCCCTGTGGACTTTCAATTTCCTTGGCTGGCTGGCCAAAGTCGTCAAGATCGCACGTTGGGCCGTGCAATTGTCTTAAAGCGCGCTGAATTCACGCCCGCTCTTCCGACCTCAAAATCGCTATTTCCATCATCAAAGCTGGCGAGCTTGGCAAGAAGCCGGATGAGGTCTAAAAACAGCGCAAGAACTGATCCCATAACTCAGCTTCGGCCGTTCTGGCGCAAACTTCAAGTCTACGAAA
>JAYVXN010000392.1:0-4030 GCA_043785085.1 Bdellovibrionales bacterium
ACGCATAAGAGGCAGTCCATCGGGGCAAGACGGCCAAGTACGTGATGAGCCCAATACTGATGCAGAACGCTTGCGACTGTAGATGCGGCGGTGATGAGCTGTGAAGTTGCGCGTAGCTTTGGGTAACATTTTTCGAATTATTTTAGGTAGCACTGCAATGGATATGCGTATGGTCATTGGATGATGAGTCCATCCTGAAGCGAGGGCCTCCACCGGCCCTCGCGCTCCCGTAACCGGCGTTCATCCGGGAACGCCGGTCAAATTGTTGTTATTTACATGAGTTCGGTCGATGCGATACGCACATGGTCGGCTGAGACTGAAGGCTCTTTTTCAGTTGCAGCTGCGACAAGGCTGCCGCGGGCAAGAAGATTGGCTTTTCTCAAAATACCTGCAGATCCTTGATAAATGGCCGTGATGGCTGGCTCAGCAAAGAGCTGCTTCTTAATTCCAGCAACGCCCAGGTGGTGTTCAAGGTAGACGACCATCTGATCCTGATTGAGATTGCTGAGATGAGTGCGGGCAATCACTCTTGAAGCCAGTGGCGCTGAACTTCGGTAGGTGAGTTTTTCCAATAAATTCGGTTGCCCCGCGAGTACGATGGCAAATAGATTTTTTGAGTCGTTGTCAAACTGAGTCAGCGTATGTAGTTCGGCGAACACCTCAGTTCTTAGCAGGTGCGCCTCTTCAACGACGACGACGATTTTTTGCTTTTTGGTCGTGTTGATTTCGCGGATGCAAGATTTAAACTCTTTGATCAGCCCTACGCGTGAACCAGTTCTTGGCTGCATGTCCAGTGCCCAGCATAATTGCCGGTAAAATTCATTCAGCGAGCCGCCGCTGGCGGTAACGTTTAAAAAATGCGCAGATTCATGCAGCAATTCATGATTTGAACTGCAAAAGTTTAAATCTCTATGTGGCCACGACAAAATTTTCACCAGGTAGTCGCCAAGCTATTAAAATCACGTATGGCAGTGAGGTCGTGTTTCAGTCGGTCGTGGCGCATAACCTACCAATTTCTGCAATTATTCCTGTTTATCATCGTTAGCGACTGCCAAGTGGCTTAAACAAATGAAGGCCACCTAAAGATAAAAACTGCAGCTGCCCAATGTGGTAAATGAGAACGGACGAATGAATACGGATCGGGATGAAGGTGATTTCAGGCGCGCCCTCAGCCTTTTCCGGCAGTCACTTTTTGATTTGAATATTGAGCGGAAGTGATGTTAGCTATTCTGAGCGTATTTGAGTCAACGCCCAAAAAGAGGTTAATTCATGAAGTCACTGCTGTTGATTTGCTCTTTGATATGTTTGGTTTCCTCGATCTCCAATGCCGTGATTGACGGTAATGAGCCTTACACGCCGACCAAACTTGAATGGCTAACAGCGAAGTACAAATCCGAGTGTGATATCTGGTTTGGCAATATTCCCACTTTGGCTTACGGCCTATTCAACCTTAACGGAAAGGCGAATACAATAACCATCCTTGTACGCTACGATGAGGAGAGTCAGCTCGCACGCATTCATTCCGCTGCTGATACTTGTGAACGTAACATGAAGGCGCTTGCTCGTGAAAAAGGATGGACTTGGTTGAAAGTGGACCGCGATATTGGGTCGAGAATAGTAAAACGATAGCTTTCACAATCAAATTCAATGGTTGAATATCCGGCCGGCACAGTAAGCGTTGATTGTTAAATCCGAGCCAACAAGTTTTGCTTATTGAGGTCGTCCGATTGTCAGTGACCACAATTGAATCAAAAATGTTACTCTTAGTCGCTTCAATGTGTTCATCATCGCGCACATTGTGAAGCCGTTGCTGATAACGAGTTTTTAGTGCAAACAGCTGCTGATTGAGTGGACACACACAGTTTGCGATCTTCGCCATAAGATTTTTCTCAACTAAGTGATTTTAGCTCACCTCGAAGATCCAAATAGATTTTATGTATTGGCAACTATAGAGGATTTGAGGTTTTAATTTTCCCCAAGATCACGCCAAAAATCAAAATTGCCTAAAAATTTCGAAGAAAAGATGCGCTCTGTGAAGCGAGATTTCTCTATGAAAGCTCAGCAATTTAGCCCAGATCGACTTTTTCCAAAAGTGGCAAATCAGGAAAGTTCGTTTTCCTGATTTCATCGCTTCAAAGACTTATCTTTCCCACGCCCGTATCAGGTCGTCGACTGCGATCGCCGCCATATCAGGAACCAGGAATGGCGCCGTGACCAAGCCATGGAGAACTGCATGTAACACTTTGATTCGCTGTTCGGTCACCTTTGGAAAAAGAGCGCGAAGGCGATGGCTTCCCGGCGGGCCGCCCCCTCTACCCATCCGTAGGGCACTGAATTTCAGCCCAGCCGAACAAATCCCGGGGTTCCTGGCCATCGGGGCTTGCGTACTCCTCATTGAGCAGCGGATCTGGCAATATCCTCTTGGAACATCCACTGGAAAAGTCGCGTGAAGCAGTATGCGTTTTTTATCTCTGGCCGCTGTTCGTGCAAAATCAATAGCGCCGTCTTACTCTTATTCTCAATGTCGTCCGCGAACTCGCGCCCGATCCGTTTGGTAGCGAATATAGAGAGTGTTTCCCGCTAACGCCAGCAGCGCCCCCCCCCACGAGTAAACCAGAAGCAAAGAGTATTTTTTTTCATCACTGGAAACCATTAGCCGGGAGGGTCAAGCCAGCTCCTTTCTTGGTGGGTAACCTAATCTTCAGGCATGAAGGCGGGATAAAACAAAAATAAAGTTTATTTATTTGTCTTGAATCGGCCGTAAAGTTCCACAAACAGAAAAGGCCCACTCTTTCAAGTGAGCCTTTTCTGGAATAAACGAATTTTTACTGCGCAGTTACGCAGGAAACTTCTTCACCTAGACTGCTCGTGATGCCAGAGATTTGAACTTTGCCGTCCAAGTTGCCGTTGCGGCGATTCAATTTCGCGGAGATGAAACCTACTGCGATGTCACCTTCCTGCACCACAGTGAGCTCAATGGAGTTGCCATTGGCAGTGCCTACGGCATCAAAACGCTTGTTGCGGATGTTTCCGCTCTGGTTGGTTGCCGTGATGGGAAACATCACAGACATGTGGCCTTCACCGTCGCGAACCGAGCGACCTGTGCCGATTTCGATCTGGATATTTCCGCCACCAACGTTCTCGTCGAGAGACTGGCAGAAAATAGGAGCTGCGAAAGCGGAAGAAGAGAGGAACAATGAAACGAGAGACAAGTACTTCATGGGATTTCCTTTAGGGTTAGCGAGCTCGAAAACGCGAGCTTCACAAAAATAAATGGGGCTGCAGCTTGGTATCATGACTGTATAAGTTTGTAAACCATACTTTATAAGTTTGTAAACCCTACTTTATAAGTTTGTAAACCATACTTTTAACAAAAGGGAAATACTCTCTGCTAACCCCGCGCCGACGCCCGCTCTTCGCTCTTGCGCTTCTTGGAAGCTGCTTTTTTCTTCGCTTTCAAGGTCTTGATCGTCTTCGTGGAACTCGCCTTCAGCTTGATTTGCTCTGCCTTGTTAAGGAACTTCTCGATCACACTACTCACCGGCTCAGGCTTCTCCATCTGCGAGCAATGGGCACCTTCGTTCACCACATAAAGCTCACAGCGTGGAATCAGTTGCGCGCAAACACGCCGGTTTTTGGGGGGCGTGATGAGAGGGCTAGGACCCTGGCCTAGGCCATCTCTCGAGAATCAACTTTGAATTCAATCCTCTGTCTGCATGGCTTTCCCATTGCGTGCGAAAACACATCAGCACCTGCGCTTTAATGCGAGGTCAAGAAATCTTCCCAAATTGTATCGAAGTCGCTGATCGGCTATTTTTTTGTAAGGGCAAATTCTTACTGACTGCTCCAAAAACGGCTGTCCGCTGAGCAATGGATGATTTAAATTGAGGATCAAACCCAGTCCAGCTTGAATTACTTGGTCAGGTTAAATAGATCCAGATTCAGAGCGTACACCGTCTCATCTTTTGCAGCCTTTAGAATGGGTTCGATCTCGTGTATCGTTTGGAGAAAGGCTCCTTTGATCTTTTCT
>JAYVXN010000393.1:0-12749 GCA_043785085.1 Bdellovibrionales bacterium
TTCATGACTATCATCTTTTTTTACTGCCTGGTTTTATCCGACAGGCAAAACCAAACTTGCGCATTGGCTTTTTTCTTCACGTGCCGTTTCCATCGTCCGAAATTTTTCGGCAATTGCCTGTGCGCGAAAAGATCCTGAATTCACTTCTTCAGTGTGACCTGATCGGCTTTCATGATTACTCTTACTTGCGACATTTTTGCAGCTCTCTTTTAAGAGTTCTTGGCGTGGATTCGAGTTTTCTCACTGTCCAGGTCGGAGCGCACATCACGCATTTGGGGGTGTTTCCGGTCAGCATCGACACCGACTTTTTTCAACAACAGACGCGCACTCCGAAGGTTCGCGAACTGGCACGGAAATATCAAAAACCAGTTTTTCAATTTTTAGGGGTGGATCGTCTCGATTACATTAAAGGCCTGGATTTGAAACTCAAAGCGCTGCGCAGTCTCTTGCGACAATTTCCAGAGATTCATGAAAAAGTTTCGCTTTTGCAAGTGGCCGTACCGACACGAACGGGAGCGCCGGAATTCACCCGTTTGGCACAAGAAACCGCGCAACTGGTCGGCGAAATCAATGGTGAATTTTCTAAACCAAATTGGACACCGATCCAATATATCCATGCGAGTGTGAGCTCCGATGAATTAATAGCTCTTTACAAAGCCGCCGATGCGCTTCTTGTGACCAGCAAACGCGACGGTATGAACCTCGTTGCTCTTGAATACCTGGCGGCACAAACTCCAGATAATCCCGGCGTCGTGTTACTCAGTGAATTTACCGGAGCCCTTTCGACTCTCAGTCACACCATTCAACTCAACCCCTGGGATGTCGACGGCACCGCACGGCAGATGAAATTTGCTATGGAAATGCCAAAACAAGAATGTCTGCATCGCCTGCAAACCATGATGCAGTATTTACGGCATTACACTGCAACCCATTGGGCAAGCTCTTTTATCAATGAGCTCGAACGCGTGCCAGAAACTGAAAGCAAAGGTTCGGTGCGCATCGGCAAACAGCCGACCCAGATGCGACCTCTGATCAAAACCATTTTACAAAAAGACCCGAAGCGCCTCAGTCTCTTGCTCGATTACGACGGCACATTGGTGCCGATTGAACAATCACCGGAGCTTGCGGTTTTATCTGAAGCTAGCAAAGAGGAATTGCGCAGCTTTTTGAAATATCAGTGGTTGGATATTTGTGTCGTGAGTGGCCGAGACGCGCGCTTTCTCGAAAGACAGTTCAGTGATTTGCCGGTTTTTCTGGCCGCCGAACATGGCGCCAAATACTTTGATCCACACAAGGGCGGCTGGCGTCGGCGGATTCACAATAAACGCTCAGTCTGGTACCCGATTGCCCTGAAAATTTTTAGCGATTACACCTCGCGCACACCGCGCAGTCATGTTGAGAAAAAACATTTCGCAATCGCTTGGCACTACCGGCAGTCGCCAGAGGACTACTCAGAATACCAAGCGCGAAAACTGGCTGAAGAACTTGAGTTGGGCTTAGCCAATTTACCCGTAACTATCTTGCGCGGCAAAAAAGTTATCGAAGTCCGCGCCACAGAAGCCGATAAGGGTGCTTTTTGTCGCTGGTATCTGGAACGGCTTCCCTCCGGAACCCTACCGATTGGCTTCGGTGATGATCGAACTGACGAAGATCTTTTTGGTGCTCTCCGCAGCCATGGCATCGGCATTCGCGTCGGCCCCGGCCCCACTCTTGCCTCGTATTATCTGCCGCTGCAATCCGAAGTTTTATCCTTCTTAAAAGAATTTCTGAAGACGATTGACAGCTCGATTTTGATTGCCCAACAAACAGGCAAGTCGCCATCGGCGGACATTTTTCTTCAAAAAGACATTCCTCGGTCAGTCGACGACAAACGGCGGCTTTACAGCTCCGTTAGGCCAATATAAGTTGTGGTCTCTAATGAGGTATTTAAGATGCAAACAGTCGGTCATTGGTGGGGGCGCCATGAAATCGCCCTCGACACTTCTCGCTACTGGCAAATTGGGCCTTTGCATTTATGGATTGAACATCGCATGCATGAATGGCATGTGCAGTGGGAGCACGGCAAAGATCCTCTCGAGGCTGCCGTCCAAGTAGAAGCCTTTCATAGCAATGTGCAAAAACCCCAAAATGCTCAACAGCCTGCAAAAGTCGCAAAGTTTGCCTTTCGTGAAGCCAGCGATGCTTTGGTGTTCACGCCGCAACTCGCGGATCGCCCGGTCGTGACCCGCCTTGAAGTCGCCATGTCGATTCTGCCTGGCGAGGAAATCATGCTTTATGTGAGCACGCCTCTTTGGGTTAAAATTGAAATGCACCAGCCGCCAAAAACTTTGTTTGAATTGCCGTGCTTTCGCCTCTCTGACACATGGTTTGGTCCGATGTCGAGTGATGGTCTTTTGTGCTTTGCAAGTCGAACTCCGGCGTATTTGCAGTTGAAAGATATTCCCTTTCGCTGGCATGCGGTCATCACTCCGGTGCTAGTGCGAAATCTTGGCACAGACTCGTTGCTCGTCGATCGCTTCAATTTACCACTTCCGCAATTGTCGCTGTTTCATTCTCCACGTAGCGGCTTTTGGACAGATACGGTGATCCTCGAGCGCATGCCACATTCTGATCTCACGAGTATGACGACAGACCGCAAACCTCCACAGGAGGCCGCGCCAACGAACTTCATCTCGCACCCTCGCTTAAGTTCAGATTCAAAAGCCGTTTTTCGGGCTTTTCACCAACTCTTTAAGGAGCGCCCCACGCTATGACTCAAGGTATTGCCCAATGGAGCAATGAACTCTCCCAACTGATCACCCGCCAACATGTCTATGCCGTAGTGAGTGCCATCATCATTTTGATCGTTGGTTTTTATCTCGCTCGGCGCGCGAGCTTGTCGATTTCAAAAATTGGCAAACTCGATACCCAACATCGACTGATGTTCGGAAAATTCAGCTACTATGCGATTGTGACACTCGTCATCGGCGCGGCTCTGAATCAGCTTGGCTTTGATCTCAGAGTCCTCTTGGGCGCAGCTGGCGTACTCACCGTCGCGGTCGGCTTTGCCGCGCAAACTTCGGCGTCAAACTTAATCAGCGGTATCTTTCTCATGGTCGATCGCCCTTTTGTTATTGGTAATGCGATTGCCGTTGGTGATATCAAAGGCGAAGTCCTCTCGATTGATCTACTTTCGTGCCGGATTAAAACTTTTGATAATCTTCTCGTGCGTGTGCCGAACGAGACCATGGTGAAATCAAACATCACGAACCTTTCGTTTTTTCCGGTGCGTCGAATCGATATGTTTTTTGCCGTTGCCCATGATGCGGATTTACGTCAAGTGCGCGATCTTCTCTCGAGCGTGGCAGAGACCAATCCCCTTTGCCTTGAAGAGCCGAAGCCCTTATTCATTTGTTTGAAACTCACCGATGGCGGCGTTGATTTACAATTTTCGGTTTGGGCCATTAATGAAAACCTGCTTGAAGTGCAGAATTCAATTTATCGAGAGATTAAAGAGGCCTTTGCCGCGAATAAGGTTCGCCATCCAACACCGACGCGCGTGTTGATTCAGGCCTCCCCGAGTTGATGGTCAGTCTTATTCCGCTTCGGTCCCGATGGCTTCAACTGGACAACCTTCCATGGCCTCACGGCACTGGTCCTCTTCTTCGGTACTGGCCGGCTGTTTGGACAAAATGGCATGACCCGCATCTTCATTCATTTTGAAATTTTCAGGAGCGGCCATAACGCAAGCGTCGCAGGCGATGCACGTCTTATCGACAAAATACTTGCCGGCCGCGTTATCTTCCCACTTATCGTTTTTATCCGCCATCTTGGTCCACCTTTTTGAGATGTCTTAAAATACCACTTTCTAGCCAAAAATCAATGACTCAGATCTGGTAGCGAAAGGTCGGGATAATTGTCAAAATGAGGACGCTTCGGTGGTTTTGTTTTAAGTAAATCAAGAACAGTTTTTAAAGCGGCGTCAAGTTGCGGATCCTCGCCTCGTGCATAAGCATCGGGCGGAAAATCCACCTCTATATCCGGGTCCGTGCCGTAATTCTCGACCCGCCAGCCAACATCTTCAAACCAAAAACTATACTCGGGCTGCGTCGTAAGCCCGCCGTCGGTCAAGGCGTGCGATGGACTAATACCAATCACGCCACCCCACGTTCGCTTTCCAATGAGTGGTCCCAGCTTCAAAAGCTTAAAGCAATGCGAAAAAATATCTCCATCAGAGCCTGCGTACTCGTTGGTCACCGCGACGAGTGGACCTGCCACCGATTCAAGCGGATAGGGATCGGCACCAAACCAGCGCGTTTTCGTAAAACCAATTCGCCGCCGCGACAACTTTTCAAGTAGCAGCTGAGAGACATGCCCGCCACCATTGAAACGCACGTCCACAATGAGACCATCTCGATCCATTTCTGTGAGAAAATAGCGGTGAAATTCAGAGTAGCCAAAGGGCCCCATATTGGGAATATGTATATAACCAATGCGTCCCCCCGATCGATCGTGAATGAGAGCCTGATTGCGCTTCACCCACTCGCGGTAGCGGAGCGCATGTTCGCTGGCCAGGGCCCGCACGGAAAAATTTCTTGGAAGTTTTTCACCTGGGCGCATGATCGTGAGTGCGACGTCGCGATTGGCTTTATGTAAGAGTTGCTGTGCTGGCCGAATCTCCCGAGAGAGAGGCTGAGCATCTATGGCCACTAGACAATCTCCAGGTAAGGCCGAAGCACCCACGCGCGCCAAAGGTGACGAAACACTCTCATCCCAGGGATCACCATCCAGAATTCGGGTCAAGACCCAGCCTTGGTCTTGTTCATTGAATTTCCATTCGGCACCCAGAAAACCAATGCCATAGTTTGGATCCTGTCGATAATCGCCGCCATATTCATAGGCATGCGACGTTCCAAGTTCACCTTGCATCTCCCAAATCAAATCCGAAAGCTCAGAGCGCGACGAAATTCTCGCCACTAACGGCGCATAGCGATCGTAAACCTTCAGCCAATCGACGTGTGACATATTCTCAGTCCAAAAATGATCGCGCTGCAGACGCCAGGCTTCGCGAAACATTTGCGCCCATTCAATGCGCGGCTGGACCGGAATCTGCACCCGCTGTAAATCCAGCCATCCGCTCCTCTTACCGAGGTCCTCATCCTTCGAGGGCTTTTCTCCGGCTTTGATCCACCGCAGGCTGCGTCCCGATTGATACATGAGGTTTTTCCCATCTTGTGAGAGCCGAAAACTAGAAACCCCACTAACAATGATCTCAGTTTTCTCTTCAATCAGATCATAATATTCGAGCGACGCTTTACTTGGCTCAGTGTTTGAATGTGTCTGGTTGAGACTTCCTTCTATTGGCAGCCGTGTGAAAAAAAGTTTTTCTTTATTTGCCGCAATCTGCCCATAGCGACCGTCCGGAAGTGGAAACGCAGCAATGCGTTTTTCAATTCCTTCAAAATCAATCTGCAGGTCCTTGACCGGCGACTCACCTTCCGGTTTATTGACTTCGGGTTTGGGCTCATTCTTCCCGCGCCCTTGATAATTCGGGCTAAATGGCGGAAAGATATTTTTTCTTAACGCCAATAGATATGGTCGGCAGCCGCGCGGAAAACTCAAATCAAAGTGCAGATTATCATAGACCGGATCAAACTCCCGATATGAAAGAAAATAAAGGAACTCACCTGCCGGATCAAATACAGGTGAAACATCATGCAAAACCGGTTGCGTGACTGAATGGGTTTCTCCTTTAGCAATTTCGCAAATGCGGATCTGACTTGTGCGCGAGTTCTCGCTAAAACCATAGGCGACAAATCTCCCGTCAGGAGACCAATTGAATCCTTGAATCGAACTATACTCTGAACGATCTAATACTTTCTGTAGCGATGTCAGCAAATCAATCCAGATGAGTTCATTGCGATGATTGACGAGGAGAGCCTCATCCTTCACCGGCGAAAGTTTTAAATCGCGAATGCGGCCTAAGTTGGTTGCAGTAATGATCCGGGTTTGATTGCGATTGCGGCTTTCATGAATTTCGAGAGTTTCCTCGCCATCCACATCATTGATTAAAACAATGTGTTCGCCGTCTTTCAGAAATCGCCCCAAACGCGTGCGCGAGGACCCTTCAATGCCGTGTTGGCTCACCGGACCTTTCCAAAGATCAAAGCTAAACGTTTTTCCCCGGGCGTTCAAAACCGCGCGTTCCAGTCGCGGATGCATCTCATAATTTTCCAAATGCTTGGTCGCCGCCACAAACTTTCGATTCACCTGGGTGCGCGGTGAGCGATATTCAACTGAGACTTTTTGAGCAGTGCCACTGGCGAGATCATGGGTATAAAGATCGCCGCCGGCATGATAAACCAGCGCTGAGCCGTTGGTATGCAAACCGCGCACATAGTAATCACGATGATGGGTATGGCGAATCAGATCACCGCCTTCAAGAGTCACGGAATAAATATTTCCGACACCCTCGTGATCTGCAGTAAAATAAATCCTCTCACCGGCCCAGCACGGACGCGCCACATTGCCTTTGAGCTGCGCCGTATTTTGCTCGTTTTGTTGCTCGTTTTGTTGCTCGTTTTGTTTCAATAGACGCCGAAACTGTCCCTGTCCCTTCGAGTCAATCCAGATCTCGCCGGCCAATCCGCCACGATACCGCTTCCAATAAGCGATTTCAGTCCCACCGAGCCGGGCAAAAACCGCCCCCTTTGTCGGCCCGCAGGTCATAAAGACGCCAGGCCCCGAAGACAGTTTATGAATTTCGCGAGTTTGCAAATGAAAGGTGAAAAGCTCCAGCACCCGCGGAAACGGCGACTGATGATCACTGGCAATGATAATCTCGCTTGCGTTTTTCCAGCTCACCATTTGCGCCATCGAACCCAGATAAGTTAAGCGCTCGGCTTCACCGCCTGCGGCCGGCATCAAAAATACTTCCGTGTCGCCCTCTTCGGTAGAAGAAAATGCAAGCCACTGTCCATCTGGACTGAGTGCCGGAAACTTCACTTTCCCCAATCCCGAACTTAGGCGATGCGCGATCCCTCCCTGACGCGAAACACTCCAGAGGTCATCCTCACTCACAAAGACGATCTGCGATTCACTAATGGTTGGATAGCGATAGTAGCCCTCGACGTTGCTCATGATGATCCCCTCTCGAAAACTCTCTCAGTTTCACGCAGGTGCCGCCAATTGTCGATGCGAAAAAAAGCAGTGGGCTCATCGGCCAGCAACAGTACCGGCCGCATGCACAACACGCGAGAAATCGCCACGTGCTGACATTCACCTCGGCTGAGCTGATGCGGAAAATGATGCAAGCGTTGCCCGAGCCCGACTCGCTTCAGCATCTGCAGGGCACGTCCGTCTGCATCAGGCTCTTCGTTCAGATCTAGGGCTAGCCGAGCATTTTCAAATGCCGTTAAGTGGTACTGCCACTGATCACACCATTGATCACTTTGACACTGCGCCCTTCGGATTGCAGTTTTTGCGCAATGAGTTCGGGAAATGCCTCATCTTTTTTTACACCGTAGCCAGCAGCAAGAGAATCACCGATAAAGACAATTGTTTGAGTATTTGCTCCAGCCTCCTTGCAAGCAAGTGTCGCCTGTCTCAAAGTCGAACCTGTTGATAAGTTCTTTATTTGGATTTATTGGATTTATTGGATTTAGTTTGTAATGCGGATAATGTCATTTTTTTCTATGGTGGACATCAGAGTGATCGTACAATTAGAGTCACTAGGTTCCCGATAGTTTTTAGGAGGATTCCGGTCCATGGCAAATAAGAATGTCCCAATTTGGAAACGAATTGATTGGCAAGAAGTTCACTGGCCCAATACTTTATTTTTGTTTATTACGCCGCTTCTGGCGGTGACCGTTGTTCCGGTCTATCTCTATTACACCGGAGTGAGCTGGGGACTTCTCGCTTTGTTCTGCGCCTGCTACATGATTTCAAACATGAGCATCACTTGTGGCTATCATCGCTATTTCGCCCATCGCAGTTATCAAGCGCATCGTCTCGTTGAACTGGCGTACATCTTTTTAGCCGCGGGCGCGTGGCAGGGGACACTTCTCGAATGGTGCACGGATCACCGACAGCATCATCGCGGCGTCGATTCCGAAGCTGATCCTTATAATATTAAAAACGGCTTTTGGTATGCCCATATTGGCTGGATGCTTTTGAAAGAAGATCCAAAGAGTCCCACTTTTGGTAAATTCGCACAAGATCTCGAAAAAGACCCCGTTATTAAATTTCAATATGACTACTATGTTTTCGTCGCCAGCTTTATGGGCTTTATCGTGCCGGGCTTGATCGCTTGGGCTTGTGGAATCGGATTCATCAAAGGTGTCTTAGTCGGCGGAGTCTTGCGAACGGTGCTCACCCAGCACTCGACCTTTTTTATCAATTCACTTTGCCATACAATAGGACGCCAGCCCTACAATGACAAAAACACCGCCCGCGATAGCCTCTTGATGGCCGTCTTGACCTTTGGTGAGGGCTATCACAATTACCATCACCATTTTCAAGCGGACTACCGCAACGGCATCAAGTGGTATCATTGGGATCCGACCAAGTGGTGGATCAAGACTCTGGCCCTGTTTGGTCTGGCTTCAAAACTGAAGAAGGTTTCGGCCACTGAGATCCTAAAAGCACGACTGTCAATGCAAGAACGTCTGCTCATTTCTCGTGGTGCTTGTGCGGACAAAGTTTGTGAGCTGAAGAAAAGCATCGAAGAGCGGCAACTACGCCTAAAACAGCTGCGTGAAGAATATAATCAGCTGCGTAAAACTCTAAGCGCCAATTTTCGCAGTAGTTCAATTGAGCGTTATCAACAGCTCAAGAGAGATCTGAAGATAGCCCGGCAGGAATTTAAGGACGCCTACAGTCAGTGGATGTTGTACGCCCGGACTTTTGAAGTCGCCTACTCGGTTTAGTTTTTCGCCTCGGCCACAAATATTTAGTGTCTCGACTCCATAAAAAACCATGTTAAGATGGCATTATGGAGTCTCATGATGCCGCATTGGCCACTTTTCCTGCTATTTGGAGCTGCCATTTTTTTCGCCTCGGGAATTGGCGGTCTTGAGTATTTGGCACACACCAATGTCGATCCTGGCATTCGCGCTAATATTGAAATCGAACGCTCTCACCTCGATGCTTACCTCAGTGATCTTGAATTTCTCAAAAATCAGCCGCTCTTGGTCTTTAAGAAAACCGGCCAAAGTGACGCCGGCCCATATTTGAATCCACGCCTGGCCTGGGCCCCAACAATCGCGGGACAAGAAAGCACGCGCGAGTTGATCCCGGAGAAAATGCGCGAAAAAATTCTGCGCTACCGCGGCGATTGGATGCGGCAGTATCCCCGGGTTGAACTGGACTCAGTTGATTTGTCCTGGCTATCTGAACTCAGCAAATTCGATCATTGGGATCTTGAGTCCGCCGGCCCCATTCATGAATTGCTCAAAAAATCCGCCTTCATCCCGCCTGGACATTTGCCGAATCCAGATACCCTGGATATTGAAACATTCATCAAAATCCGTCTGATGAAAGGCGCCCGCGACTCTCAGGCGCTGAAAGCTCTCACGGAAGTTAGGAAATTCGCTGAGCTCTCCTTGACCACTGAAAGCATCTATCAGCAAATCAATGGACTTGCCATTTTAGGTATCGAACGCCGCGCTTATCGTTTTTATGTTGAACACAGCCTGCTCAACGCCACCGATTGGACTCTGGTCGATCAAAATTTCACACGGCGGGCGAACCGGGCCATTTGGGCGACGCGCGGTTATTTGCGCCTGTGGACACCAGCTGATATCTTGCAGAAAGTTTTCCTCGACGAAAGTCGTATGCCGATCGGAATATGTGCGGCCATTAACGAAGAACTTCCAAATGACTTCGCCGTTGAATCAATGCTCGATTCCTATTGGCCATTTGAGCGTGATTACAGAGAAAAATACGCGGCCTTAAATAAACTTTTAGAGCGCGGAAAAACTGTCTGCCGCCTCGCCTATTTACAAAAGATGATTGAGGCGCACGCCTTTCATCCTCCGCACTTGATCATCGGCCCGTTCATGCACTTGCCCTACGCTCGTAAACTTTTCGGCCTCAAACTCGTCTCAGGGCGTTTCAGTGGCTTTGATGGCTACACGGCAAATGCGAAGCCCGATGGCGCTGATCAAAGATAACTGGGCCTCGATGTCTACAAGCGTCAGCGGTTCCGACCGAAAGTTTATGCAACATTGGGGTCTATATTAATCCGCCTCAAGTGCCGCTTGAGTAAATTCTGAATCACTGATGCCCGAATTCATTTTCAACTTCGCAATGGTCAGTGTGGTGCTTCGTTTGTTTTGCACATTTTGTACCTCAACTGTCCTGGCCCGCCAAGTTGCACCATTCATTTTGCGGTAATCATGAAATTTCATCTTTTTCAAAAGTTTACCCTCTTTGTCATAATACTCGCTCTTATCGACCTGATAGTTCTTCTGATTCACCCAAGTGAGAATGCGGCTATAGGAGGTCTCTGAGCTCTTGGCCTTCGACTCGATGACCACCATATCGCTCGGCTCTTGGCGCAAAACATGATTTGTGAATTGCAGATAAGTCGAAGCACTGAAATCTTCTATACTAAATTCAGAATCGAGAAACTTTTGACTGCGATTGCTCGAAACCACGCGGCGGGCTTTCTTCGCTGAAGGCAAATAAAGCCACTGATCCTCATTGCCTTTATTTAGAACGCTCAAAAGCGCAATGCCACGCACATCAGCCGGAGACTCAAGTCGCACCAATACCTGCTGTTTATCGCCGCTTTTTCTTTTGATCATGATGTCGCGCTCTTTTGATGAACCATTGCTTTCAGTGATGCGCATTTTAAGTTCTGCCGCCTCATCTTTTGAGCCAATCTGCTTTTCGACGTTTTTCAAAATCTGATCGGCAGTGCCAGGATCACTACCCGCATGAGCGGCTGGCACAAACAAACTGAGTACAATCATGGCTGCGATCTTTCTTAGGTCCATATCTTCCTCCATTGTCATTTCGCTTAATTCCAAAGAAATGTTATCAAGCTGATGAAGCGGTCGATCTTCAAGCCTCAAAAACCACGGCATCCAACTTAAAAGAGCTGGCAAAAACACCAGGTCACCAATCAGTCCACAAAACAATGAGATCAACATGTAAAAGCCGAAAGTCTGATTGATTGAAAAGTATGAGAATATGAAAATAAAAAATCCCGAGAGCAAACACAGCGAGGCAATGAGGCAGGGATTACCCTCCAAAGCCAGGGCCTTTTCAACTAAGCCCTCACCTGGGCCAAGTTCGTTCAGCAAGCTACGAAGCCGGCCTAAGAAGAAAACGGTGTTGTTAAAGGCAATACCGAGGGCAATTGAAAATACTAACGCCACACCGGGCTTAATCGGCGTGCCGTTAATTCCTAAGACACCCACTAAGACCGCGGCCGGTAAGAGATTCGGCAGCACCGCTGCCAGGGTCCAGCGCCATGAGCGAAAGACCAAGAGTAAAAGCAAAGAAATCACACCCAATGCTTGCCAAAAACCTTCCATCAATTCACGCGATAACTCATCGTTCAGCGTATGCACGGTAGCGGCGAGGCCAGCCGATTCGACTTTCATTTGTGGAAATCGTGCCGAGACTTCGGCCATGAGTTTCGCAGTCAACTGAGCGAGTTCATCGCCGGGAATATCTTTTAAGCGAACCGCAAGGCGCGTCGCCTGACCGTCGGGAGTTAAAAACATTTTAAGTGGGCTGGTTTCAGACATGGAGAGCAAGAAAAACAATTCCGCCACACCACTGCGCTTATTAGGAAGAGTGGCCTGACCTGAAACTTGTCTGAGAAGATCAGGCAAGCCGATCACACTCCCGACATTTTTCTGCTTGCGCCAATCCTTCATCAAAGAATCAATTTCAGAAAGTAAGGTTGGGTCATTCCATGAATCATTCTCGTCACTCCGTATGACGATTTCATATGGAAGCATACCGCCGAGTTGGTGATCAATTCGCTCGGTGGTGAGCCGGGCTTCTTGATTTTCAGGTAAATCATCAAAGAGGCGCGCTGACCAGCGGAGCGGCTGAATCAAGGTAATCAAAATAATGGCGCCAACTGTAATCGTCGGCACAATAACTTTTTTGTAGCGAAAAATCCGTGCCGTCCATTGTGCCTTTTCCATCGCCCAGCCTCTGGCGCGCGGAATGGGCAAGAGCAGTAAAAGAGGCGGCATTAAAATGACGGTGGTGGCCCAAGAGATCATGACCGAGACGGCAACGGAGAGACCGAATTCCCGGATCAGCGGCACCCGCATCAGCACCAAAGTTGCAAAACCAAAACAAGTGGTTAACGCCGTCAAAAGATTCGGCAAAAATAATTCGCGCAGAGTATGGCGAAGAATGGCCGCCTTGCTGCCCTTTTCACTATTCAACCATTCTTCACTGAGCCGCAACATGGAGTGCGTCGCCATGGCCAAGACTGTGACCGCCACCAGGATCGGCACGGTCACAGCCAAGACTGTCATGTGAAAACCGAGTGCCGCCATGCCACTTAAAACAAAAATATTCCCAAGCACGATCATAATGAGAGGCACCAGCAAAGTTGACCAGGTCGAAAATACTAAAAGCAGAGCGAGACAGGACGCGAGCAAAGCAAAGCCCATAAAATGTACGACTTCCCTACTGAGAAGATCGCTTAACTCAGATTGAATCGCCGGTACGCCACCGATTTTGATCTCGGCTTCTGCCCCAAAATTTCTTAGCAATTCGGTCCGAGCCGCAGAGAC
>JAYVXN010000394.1:0-4024 GCA_043785085.1 Bdellovibrionales bacterium
AAAGATCGCAGCGCTCCCCGTTTTCGCTGAGGAGTTGGCGACGGCAAGGACTGGTCATTTATCTCATTCATAATACTCGTGTGCAGACGATCGTAAAAACGACCATCCTCTGGAATGACACAATCGTCCTGGCTTTTCAGCAGGGCAATCGTGTGCTGAAGGCTTTCTAAAATCTCCCGATCCCGGAGAGAATTTTTTAAAACGTCTTCCATCTCTTTTTTCATTAAAGGACCGGTTTCTCCTTCGAGAAACTCCAACCACTCGTCTTCCGTGTATAGTGCAGTGTCCGTCACTGTTCTGCCTCCGATATCATACTTTCACTTGAGAAAATCCCGTCAAAACTCAACCATTCTTTTAGGCCATCTACTTTTTCCAGGCGCTCACGTAATTTTAGAAGCGCATGGCGGTAGTTGGCTTTAGCCGTATCATACGGACAATTCATAATTTGCGCGATCTCTTTAAAACTCAAATCCTCAAAAACCCGCAGTGTGAGAGCAGTCCGCTGTCGCTCTGGCAATTGTTCCACTTCACTGCGAATGGTTTCTTTAATGTCCGCATGAACCATTCCCCGTTCAGCCCCTGGGTCGACTCCTAGTTGAATATCGTCGATATTCACCTGCTCATGAGTTTTCAGGCGCAGGCGGTTTTTCGCGGTATTCATCGTAATTTGAAACAACCAACTCTTAAAAGACGAACGGCCTTCGAAGAGATGGATTTTCTGGTATGCCTTGATGAAACTTTCTTGAACAATGTCTTCGGCCAAACTTTGCTCTCTGGTAAAGCGCATACTCAATCTGAGGAGCGCTCTTTGATGCCGCTGCACCAGTTCCGAAAACGCGGCTCTTTGACCATCTTTTACATCTTGAACAAGCTCAATATCTGCTTTCATCGCGGGCCAACCGTTTCTTTAGACCAATACTTAGGTCCGTTCGGTTAATGAAACTCAAAAAAATTAATTTTTTTGACGGTTTTTTGACGGTTTTTTGACGGTTTTTTGTAGAAGCCAAAGAATTTGTAGCCTTTACCAGGCTCGCTTGGCGGCCTTAGCGATAATTTCACAGCATGAAAACGTCTGATGAAGATCCGTGAAATGAGTAAGACCCATTTTTCAGTCCTCTTTCAAAAGGGTTAGAGACAGTCGCGTCAATTGCCCGTACAATCGTCGCCTAAAACAAATATAGTCAGAAGTCGTCGTCATTGATAGAGCTATGAAAAAAATATTCAAGGCGCCAGTATTTGGCCAAGTGATCTTTATAAATGCTGAGATTTACTGGAACTTTTTTCTCAGCACAGTTATTGCATTTAAAATTTTTCAACTTAACTGGTTTTGGTATATTTTTTTATTAGAGATATTAGATTTCTTGTCTGGCGACACTGTCGGCACTAGACGCTCGATACGCGGTTACGGCCACCGTTTTTCGAAAGATACATCGCTTCATCGGCTTTGGAAAACAACTCTTCCCAAATTGTCATTGAGGCCTCTTTCGTCGAAACACCAACTGAGATTGTAATCGGCAAACGATGCCCTTCGAACGCAAACGGATGTTGCTCAATCGTTGCACGCAAACGCTCACCGATCTCCATGGCCTGTTGCAGGCTGCTGCCAAAGAGCAAAACCACAAACTCTTCTCCCCCGTATCGAGCCAAGAAGTCGTCTAAGCGAATCAATTTATTTTGCACGACTTGGGCGATTTCTTTCAGTACGTAATCGCCAGCCGGATGGCCGTAGGTGTCATTGATTTTTTTAAAATGATCGATATCAAAGACGGCGATACTTAACGGGACTTTTAAGAGCTTCGCTCGCTTAAATGCCTCGCCGCCTTTGGTCAACAGCGAGCCCTTATTGAAGATTCCAGTGAGAGGATCTTTTTCTGCCTTGGTCTGCAGCTGGTCAATCGCAATGGCCTCGATACTGCCGCGCTCGAGAAATTTGAAAAGGACGTTTCCGGTTTTGATTTGATCATTGTTCGTTAATTTTACCGGAACCAGAGGCGGGATAGCTTCGTCGTTCAGCACCGTGCGATTGGTCGATTCGAGATCGATAATGAAAACATCACCTGCGGCGATAGCCAACTTGGCATGCGACTTACTGACGCTCCGATCATCAACAAAAATTGTTGAGGACATGGAGCGGCCGATAATAATATCGGTGGAATCAATCGGCCACTGCTTGCCAACATAGCCCGCCGGACCTTCGAGCATCACCAGACACGGGGGCGCCTGGTCGGCTTTTTTCATCCGTGATCGAAACGTATCGCCATAGACGACATTGGTTTTATCTTCAGGAATTTCGTCTTTTTCGTCGTCAATTTTATTATCAATCTTGTTCGCCATCTCCTCAAAAGTATATGGGAGAACACCAAGCGCTACCAGAGAAAATGAGAATCCTGGGTGACGTCCGGACTAGGCCACGGGCTAATCTGTTCGTTTGCCCCGCGAAGTCTGAGGCTCAGGGGCAACGGTGGCGGGCACAAGAATTCAGCCCGCGGCCCGCTGATTTCTTGCGCCTGCCACTAGGGGCCGCCGTCGCGAAGCCCTCAACCAGTGAACTATTTCTCAAGTTTCGTTAGAATATCACGAGCCATGACTTTGCCCAGCTCGACTCCTGGCTGGTCAAAAGCATTGATGCCAAGCGCTTCACCGAGACTGCCGACGACTAATTGCATGATCATAAACAAAGCGCCCATACTTTCTTCACTTAAGCTCTGGGTTTGCAAGGTCAAGGACTGCACCTTTTGATGCTCCAGCGCCTGGCGAGTGGCGACCGCCTCGGCCGCCAAGAGCTCACCCATAGTTTTGCCATGCATCAAAGACTGGCCTTCAAACAAACCACGCTCGAGCGTTGGGCCGGCACTTTCAGATTGCTCGACTCGAAAAAACCAAACGAATTTATCGCGCGTCCCTTCCATCACTTGCTGCAAAATCGAGTGCTGGTCGCTGGAGCCAACGGCTGACATGGGCGTACTCGCTCGCGGTGCTTTAGCGCCACTGCGATCAAGGGCCTTGCCAAGAGACTCGGCCCAAAGTTGTTGCGTCCAGAGTCCAAAATCACGTAATCCATCCGCGTATGCCCAAAACAATGAGATCCACTCTTCGCGCTGAAAACTCATCAAACTTTGCGCCGCGAGACGGGCGATTAATTCGTCTTGCTCATAGGCCCACTCCACCCCACTACGAATGCGTTCAACATCCAGACCATAAAAGGCCGCTGGCAACATTCCAACTGGCGTTAAAACCGAAAATCGCCCTCCGACATCTTGCGGAATTTCCAGAATCGGCACGCCTTCTTTACGTGCCCAATTGGTCAGAGGATTCGCACGTGGCTCAGAAATGACAGTGCTGGTGGCAGCGAGCTTTTTAAAGCCGCTGACGCGCAAATGTTGTTCAACGAATTCAGCCATCGTCAATGTCTCAATGGTATTACCGCTTTTAGAGACAATCACCCAGTGCACATCTTGAAGATTTTTGTGCGAGCGAAGCCATTTCCAGAAAAAGTCAGCATCGACATTGTCGATGAAGGTCACATTTTGGGCTGAATCCCATTTGCGCAAAGACTGCATTAATGAACGTCCACCAAGGGAGCTACCGCCCATGCCCAGCACGGCCAGATCATGATAGGACTTGCGCAGTTCACGGCCGCGAACTTCAGATGAGGACCAAAGGTTTTCGCGCTTTCCTAGTTGCAAAAAGCCGATTTCTTTTCTTTGCTTTAAGGCTTGTAGGCCCGCATGGGCTTTGTCTAAAAAACCGCTCTCATCTTTTTTCGTCGTATGCGTTAACGTCCACATCAGCTCAGCCCCTTTTTTTTATGGCTTTTTTTTGCGGGCGATCACCGACGCTATGTCTTAAGAGATTGCGACGTCTTCTTCGATACGATGGTAGCCCCGCCATTCTTTCAAACGACCGCGCGGGCGACCTCCATCTTCTGGATACTCAAGAAGGACATAGGTCAATTTCGTGATCTTCCCTAGAGAAGGAATATCCAAAGACGTTAACTCTGTCCAGGTTCCTGTATTAAAATACT
>JAYVXN010000395.1:0-4016 GCA_043785085.1 Bdellovibrionales bacterium
GGCACCGTCACGAGCGACTTTTCGGGCTGCGTGGGCAATACGGGGCTGCCGGGCGGTGCGAATCTCGCCATCTTTGATGCCACGTGCACAAGCATTTGCAATTCGATCATTGACACCTCGATCAGCGTCGCTGGTTTGAAATTGGATGTCGGCTACATTGGTACGGTCACGCAAGGAGCTGGGCAGACCATCAATTTAGGTAGTTCAGGTTTCGTTCAGATGTCAGGTAACTTTGTAGGCAGTAGCGGCGGCGATGCGATTTCGCTGGCTGGCGGCTTTAATCTCTCGGGCGGAAGCTTCACGGCGACCTCGGGACTCCTCACTGTGAATAATTACTGGTCGATCACGGGCACGCCGGTTTTTAATGCGAATTCGGGCTCGATTGCAATCAATCAGGGGTGGCCGGGAAGCTCCATCCAGGTGCAAAACGAAACTTATAATCAAGTGAGCATTTCTCAAAGCGGCTCGACGACCACGCTTTATGGCACCATGAGAATTGCCGGGACACTCAATGCAACTGGTTCAGGCATCTACTCGATCGTCAACAATGGAGTGATTCTGGCTCTCGGTGATATCAATCTGACCGGCTGTGGTCTGGGTTGTAAATTGGGCGTTTTGGGTACGACGCTGACTTTGATCGTTGGCGGCTCCGGTAATCAGACGATCACCGGCGTCACCGGTGCCGCGACACGGAACTTGGTGATTGCTTCAACAGGTGGCACCGTCAACATGGTTGGCACGATCACGGTGAACGGAAATTACACCTTTCAATCCGGAACTCTCAACGTCGGAACCTCAACCTTGCAGTTCATGGGCTTTCCGGGGAAGACGATTACCGTCGGAACAGAAGTTTATAACAGTGTCGACTTTCATCAATACAACAGCGGAATCACCGTGGTCGGCACCATGCAAATTGGCGGTGATCTCACTGGTTCGATGTCGGGTCAATATCCGGGCTTAGATGGTGGCACACTCAACGCTCTGGGTAACGTCTATCTCACTGGTATGGGCCTTGGTCTCTCTGGTCATACGGGAGTAGTCAGAGTTGCCGGCACCGGTAACCAAATGATCAATGGTATCGCCGGCGCCACCGTTCCCAACTTGCTGATCGCCTCAACGGGCGGGACGGTGGGCATGACCGGTACGATTGAAGTCGCCGGTAATTACACGTTTCAATCCGGTTCGTTTAACGCCGGAGGGTCGACGCTTTTGATGGATGGTTTCGGCTCCTACAAAGTGACGGTTGGGACGGAAAGCTATAATAATGTCACGATCGCCGAATACAATTCACTGATCACCATTGTCGGGACCATGAATGTGAATGGTTTACTCACAGGTAATATGACGGGTCAGTATATGAATTTGAATGGTGGCACACTGATGGCCTACGGTGATGTGACTTCTACAAACGGCGGTTTTGGCAGTGGCTCCACAGTGGTCAAACTGGCCGGGTCGGGGTCGCAGAGAATAACAGGTGCGTCGCTAGCGTTTTTTCCGAATTTAGTGATTGCCTCAACCGGTGGCTCGATTCATTTCAGTGGGGTGATTGATGTGTCGGGCGATTATATTTTTTCAAGTGGTAACCTCAATGCTGGCACTTCGACCTTACAGCTGGATGGCTTTGGGACTTTCACGCTCACCGTCGGTACGGAGACCTATGAAAATTTGACGATCTCGCAGTATAGTTCAACTAGAAACGTCGTCGGCACGGTCAATATCGGTGGCACTTTCACTGCCAGTATGGGAGGCGGAAGTGGTGGCTCAACCAATGGGGGTGTGATCAATGCCATGGGTGATGTGATCTTTGCTGGCACGCAAATGGGATTTTCTGGCGGCACGACCAACGTCCAAATGACTGGACCAAAAAGTGCTAATCTCAGTGGTGTCACCGTTATTCCCGGTAATGGCCTAACGATCAATAAATTAGGCGGCGGAACGGTGACTATGCAGTCAGCAATCACGGTCAATGGCGCGGGCCAAATCCTCAATGTGACGTCGGGAAAGTTAAATTTGAATGGCAATAATTTAGTGACCAGCGCCATGAGTCTGAGCGCGACGAAGGTCACAAAAAACGGTGGAACTCTGACGGTCGGTGGCTCGATCATTGGGACAGGGTCTTACTTCGGCGGGACCGTGAATTAAAAGCTGATTGACGGCTGACCAGAAGGCGACTTTGATTAATAATTGAAGCCAGCAGTTAAGTCATTTGTGGCACAACTTTGCGGTTCGTCAGCGGAGAAGGAAAAGTTGGAGGAAAAGTTGGAGCAAGAGTCAGCGCAGATCGAGTCAAAGCCGAACCAAACTTCAGGCAATCGTCCGCACATTCTGATGCGAAAACTTCTGATCTATCCAAAAATTCAGATTTTTCTTCTCATTTATCCCATGCTGGTTTGGATGTTTGTAATCATCTTTTTACGGTTAGCCCAGTACGCGGTTCAAAATAAGCAAATCACGGCGGTCACGCCTATTATCTTTTCTGGTTTGCTGATTCTATTCGCCTCTGGCGCGTTGTTTATTGTCATGTATTCGTCCAATCGCGTTTTTGGCCCGATCTTTCACTTGCAGCAGCACATGAAGGCCATCGGCCGGGGGGCACCGCCACGCCCGTTGACCGTGCGCAAAGATGATAAATTAGCAGAAGTGATCTCGGACTATAATATCGTCATTGCACGACTGCAAAAATCTGAAGAAGATGCGCAAAGGTCCAAGTAATGAGTACTGATTTTCAAAGAGCGGTGCGGCCATTTCAGCACTTACAAAATCAGCAAGGTGGCTTTGTCATCTCCATCCTGCTATCTCTTTTGATTATTATGGTTTCGGTTTATGTCTTGATTCCTGATGGCAACTCCAGCACGCGCTTGAGCCGCCAACAAGAATTTGATGCCAATATTATCAAAGCTCAGTATGACTTGCTCTCTTATCTCAACAATCCACTGAGCTGGCGAAAAACGTTTCAAGACACCGTGAAAAATCCAAACTTAAATTCCTGCCTGACGGTGAGCACGTATAACTGTCCGAACGTGGTTTCACCTTTGATTATTAATGATTCGAGCGGTAATTCTTATTATAATTCGAGTGCCGGCAGTCCGCAGGGGATAGATTTGAATGGCGTGATTTGTGCCTCCTATGGAGCATTTCCTTGTCAGCTTCGCTACAACCTCACTTGGCAGCCACAGTGTCCGCCCAGTGGCGCCTGTATTCAGCCGCCGATTGTGATTACGTTTACGCTGTCTTCGACCGCAACGGTTTTTTTAACCGTCTTGATTAATCCAAGTCGTTTTAATTATCAGATGAGGATCAATTAATGAAAAGACGTTTGAACGCCAAAGGTATGGGCTTAATTGAGGTCATGGTGTCGGTCGTGCTCTTGGCGATCACGATATTGGCTTCTATGATGCTAGTTTCAAATTCTCTGGTGAGCACAAAATATGCGTCGACAGAGTCGGCTTTACAGGTGGTGCGTACCAACGTGATGAATATTCTGCAAAGTGATCTGGCTTGGTATAATACCGTACAAGATGGTGCGAATACGAATTTAAGTTGCCTGCAAACTCCCGTTGATTGCTCGACTCAATCGGGGAGTTTTATTTTGCACGATGCCTCCAATACTTCGCTCTATAATTTGACGTCGGCGACTTCTGGATTTGACTTAAATGGTGGCTTCTGCACGACATTTGATGCGGTCACCGGGAATGCGGCGTGCCCGATTCACCTGAATCTCATCTGGCAGCCGGTTTGTCCCGGGTATTACAACCCTTGCTTAAATCCACAGGAAGTTTTCACGGGTGTTTTTACGGTCAATAGTGGCCAGGCTCAGATCGCCATCAATTCTGCCAGATTTAATTTCAGCTTTACCCGACAAAACGTCTACTGTGCGCCGCGAAACTCAACCGTGGGTCTCATCCAGCAAGCTGGCTCAGTGACGGTTTCTGGTAACAGTGTTACGGCGACTGCTTCGGGTTCTAAATATCCGGTTGGACTGGCAACTTCGACCGTGGACACACCAATCTGTCAAA
>JAYVXN010000396.1:0-4015 GCA_043785085.1 Bdellovibrionales bacterium
TTTCGCGAGATTTTCCGAAGCAAGGCCTGGTGAAGCCAAGCTGAGTATCAATAGCAGAGAGCTAAAAAGGAAACGTATCATCTTTTAAATCTTATCCACTTCAAGTTTAGTGATCAATAAGGGAATCTCTGAAGCCTGGCCGCCATCATTGAGCATGTTTGCCACCGACCGTGGTTTATGGCTCTGCTACAGAAGGCAGCCATATTATTCAGGGTGCTTCCGCTCGGTCTGGTAGGGGTTTCTGGACCTCGTGCATGTCGTCAGCCTCAAGATACCCCGCCGCCTCGGCCTCTTCCCAAGTAATGCCATAGGCAAAGCCACCCGCAGTATACCCGGCGACATAATAGTGGTGATAATCGGAATCGGGGTATGGGTTGAAGATTTCTTGCCGGGTCTCACGGCGATGCAAATTGGCCTCACCCCTTCTTTGGGCGCCAAGTCGAGCCCGTTCAATTCGTTTCTCATCAATCTGCCTACCCAGGGCTCTCAACTCCACCAGCGCGCAGACCTCATCGACACCGAAATGATTTTTGTAGCCACGGACAATGTTCTTTCCTGCATAGGTCGGAAGCCACGCCCTGGCTGACTGTAGCCTTTGATCCCGGCGCATTCGTTTGCGCCGAGGTGTTGATGCTTGCAGTGATTTTTTCTTCGCCATTTCGGGCGCAAGCCTATGGGATGGATTGCTTTCATGCAAGTTTTGGCTGGCGACGGCGGAGGAAAACCCAACGCTGGTATTGTCGCCCCAGGCTTTGGCGAATGCTACCCGCGACCAAAGGGAATTTGGACCGCCGAGTGCTATCGTTGACGAAGGAGACAATCCCAATTGTCAGCAATAGGCGCTTTTTGGAGGACGCTGCCAAATCGATTATAGGCCAGGTTAAAGTTGACCCGGTTTTAGGCTTCAGAGATTCCTTTTTAGAACACCTCGATTTTCCCGAACGACCGCAACCCATCTCAACTACATTTGTTTTTACGGATTTTCGGGTCTCGGAAGTCCGGAAAACTTCAGCTGGTGGTGGTCACTCACTGTGACATATGAAGCAACCCCGGAAAGAACGCTCAGTGCCGTGGTAGCAAAGGCCAGAAAAATTGCCAGGTCACATGAGTTCCCGCAATTCTTCGGTCGTGCCATTCGGCCTGCGTTATCGACGGCTGCCGAAAATCAGGCCACCCAAAACCGCCTGCGATAAATTCAGTGACCTCCAAAAGGGGTGAGCCTTTTAAAGCGAGGCTACGCTCGACCAGGCCAAAACCAGTATTATTTATAACTACCATACAGAAGACACCGCGAGAAATGTTTATTAACGCATCCTTTCTAGAAGGACCCTTGGAAAAGTCTTAAAAATTATCACACCTTGACTCAGATCAAGCGCTCTTTCAGCATCCATTCGTAACAATCGTCGATCATCTGATCCAACGAACGGGAATGGTACTTAATATCTGCTTCGGCTTTCAATTTGTCATGAATTGTAATGTCTGGTTCTTCGCGAATCAGGTGAATCAATTCCGGTGTCAGAAGAGGTTTTTTTCGGGTAATAGAGGCTACCATTACCGAAACACCTCCGACGATTTTCAGCAGCCAAGTGGGCGCTACGCTCATAGTGAAACCCGGACGAACTTTGTTGGCGATTTTCTGAAAGAACTCGCGCCACTCTGTGTGGGTGCCTCCCAAAACGTAACGCTCACCCTTTCTTCCGTTTTCATAGGCTTGTAGGTGGGCCGCGGCGATGTCACGGGCATGACAAAAAGAGATTTTTCCGGGAAAGGCCTGCTTGAGCGTCCCCGTTTTTATACCAGTGAATATTTGCGAGTAACTGTTATAGTCGAACGCCCCCACGACAATAATCGGGTGAAGAATGACCGTATCTAAACCCTTTGCCAAGCCATAGTACACTTCAAGCTCAGACAGTCTTTTGGTACGAACATAAGGAGGCTCGAGTTTTCTAGCTAGCGGCTCATCCGTTTCTTGAAAAAAACGGGTGGCTCCAGTCGAAGTAAAAATAAACCGTTGCACTCGCTTTTCTAAGGCCACCTGTACCAAATGGCGCGTGGCCAAGACATTGTCTTTCTCTTGCTCCTCCCTCTCGACCGACCAATGCGAGGTGTTGGCGGCCACGTGAAAGATCGCATTGACCCCAGTAGGAATGCTCTCTCGAACACTGGCGAGGTCATGAAGGTCAACGAGCTGAAAGCGAACCTTACGGTCTTTTAACCGCGAGATGTCCGAAGATTTTCTATGTAAGACCACGACATCCCAGTTCTTCTCAACGAGCTCCTCAACTAGATTGCGGCCCACACAGCCCGTGGCTCCGGTGACGTAAGCGACTTTCATATTTTCCCCTTCGCCACATCGGCGATCGTAAGATTAATCCTGCTCAGTGCGTCCTTGAGTTCTTTTGCCAATAGACCTTTCTTGGTGGCGAATTCGAGAAGTTCGAAAGTGTAAAGCCAGGTCTTGCGATCAGTTTTCCCTTCTCTCACCAATTGGGCGAACTCAGGTTCAAAACTGCAGTAACCAATATTCATATTATCCACGACACACATGGGAAGAATAAAAGCGTGATTGCTTACCATCGGGCTGTCACTCCCCGGAGGCATCAGTTTGGCGTCGCGCACGATCGAGCGAATCTCCTGCTCATTGGTGCGCCAAACGGCCAACGGAAATATGGTGGGCATCCCGTCCTCCAAGACCAGTTGAAAATCGGAGATCCCGAATATTTTCTGCAATTGCACCCAAGATAATCCAGCCAACATCACAGGGATTTTCATCTCAATGGCGGTTTTTCGGCCGATTGCAAAGATTAAGTCTCCATCGGCCTTGTCCACCACTCCGTAGGATTCCCGTCCATCTAAATCCAGAAAGGCCTGGCGGAGTACTTTAGCAAACTGGTCGATCTCACTATTGATAATCAATAGATCGGAGTGCAGCATATCGGCCACCCACTTTGCGCTATTGATTGCAAAGGGGCTCATAAAGCCATTGTTGACCAGCACGCATAGAATCTGCAGCTTAGGATAATCATTTTTCAATCTTTGGAGAATATAGGCGCTGTCTTTCCCCCCACTTAAGAGCAGAATCACATCGTAGCGACCGGTGCCCCGAATGTAAGATTTTATCATTTGATCAAATCGACGATGTGCCTCAGGCGTCGCTTCGAGCTCTTGGGTCGGCCCCTCCGTACTTCGCTTTAGGCATTCCGCGCAAACGCCGTTTTTCAACGAAGTGTAATTCTCCGACACAATACAAATCTTGCACCGCCTGGACTTTTTTACAAAGTGCCTGAGTAACGGCCAAATGTATTTCACCTGCAACTCGAAAATTTGATTTGCGTTAATAACGCCTCCACCACGAAGCACTGAACCCTAAACGGACTTTATTGTTATTTTCTTACATCACATAGTAAACAGTTAAAGTCGAAGGAACACTCACTTTTTATTCTGAGTTTCTCGTAGGTAAATGTTCCGATTTCACTCGAGCGAAGTCAAAGGATTATAAAGGCCCACTGTATGCTTAAAATTAAGCAAAGGGCGGGGGTGAGCGGGTCGGGTACACCCTTGGTCTGGGTACGATCGCAGCCAGCCGTTCCATCAACTCAAGTGGCGTCATCACGATGAGCTGACTCGCTATTTTTTCAGTCAATGAGTAGTATCAACATTCGTTCACGAATTCTTTCGCTCGCGCACGGCCAATTTTGATGAATTGAAAGTCTCGTGAGATGGTAGCTGCGGCGGCCAAAACTGTGGACCTTGCTGATTCTCGAGCAACTTCCGCATTTTACATGGCGGCCGCGAATTCAGCGCCTATCGGCAAAAGCGGACGGCAGAGTCAGACATTCTGAGCGATATTGGCACTCAATCGTCAAATATGGTGCCCCAGAGGTCAACGGCCGAGTTGAGCGAGCCCGCGCGCCAGACATTACTTTTCGATCCACCCTCACTGTAGTGACCCGGTGTAACCGGCTGACAATATAGACGATTTGGGCATAATTTTCGGGTGGGACTTTTTGGAAAT
>JAYVXN010000397.1:0-4013 GCA_043785085.1 Bdellovibrionales bacterium
GCACCTTTTTTTGGTGTTTTGACCTTATCCGTTTTCATAATTCACCTCTCATATCTTGTTCTTATTTATAACACAAGAAATTATGCTTATAAGTATTTGAAAATACTCGGATATGTGTCCGAAAGGCGGAAGGTTGGCGATTTTAGCTGGATAGCGATTTCTTTTAGTTGGCTTGTAGCTGGCCATGATTTTCTATAAGTCGGAAGAAGGTTGACGGCCTACAACATCACTCAGGCAGTGACACGCCACTGCGGTTATGAGTCCCAGATGCCTCAAGTTGTTTTCGGAATCGAAGCCATCTGCACCTTACGCTTGGCTTTTAATTCGGCCTCGACACGCTTCTTAGAACTCTCAGTCATAGCTTGCGCTTCAGCAAGAGCTTCGGGACGAGTCACCCATTCATGAAGCGGGATCGCCCACTTCAAAGCGTCGGGAACATTGGCGTACTTATCGTTGTTTTTTGAAAGGCCGAGGATCTTCGCCATTTAGAAATTTTAGTTCCGAGTGATGACAGCAAATGTATGGTAGGTGCAATCACCATTGGCGTTCGGCAATGCGATAAACTGGAATGTCGTGGTGAAAGGCTTCCCGTTCAAAGTCCCTGAAGCAGTAACCTGATTCTCGATTTCGTTGTTGGTACAAAACGCGCCGTTGTAGCCTTCGAAGTAGATGACCTGAGCACCATTCCACGTTGAAACCAAACTTTGTCGTTCGTCCTGTGCCATCGGATTTGCAGACTTTAGGAAAAGATCCCTTGGCGCAGGAAAGCAAGGTACATACAGAAAGAGCCAAAGCGATTTTCCCTAGCATCTTGAACCTCTTCGCCAATTTGTAGTTTGAAATTAATCAGTGAAATCGAGGGCTTAATAGGGCGTGACGGGCTCGAACCGCCGACCCATACCTTGTAAGGGTATTGCTCTACCAACTGAGCTAACGCCCTACTAAACCCTCGATCACTCATTTTGCCAATTCGCCAATTGCATCGCTGACTTTGCCAATTGCCGAACTCACAAATTCACTTACTTAATCACTTCAGCCGCTTGCGCCGCTGATTTCTCGCGAGCTGCCCTCGCAAGTTTCCTTGTAAGGGAGTCGTTCTGCCTTTTGAGAGTGCGGAGCTGGAGTGTGATGGGATACCAAATATGTACGGCTTTCCTGACAATCCCTACCCCTGAGCTGCACTAGCGGCAGATTCTGCTTGGCATTTATCATCCACTGCGTTATAACTGGCCTTCAACTCAACGAAGGAGGCCACTATGAAAACTCAGTTCTTCGCCGGTCGCCTCCACTCGATCGAAGCCTAAGCCGTCCTAAATAAAAAATTTAAGTACGTCTTCGCGTGATCACCAGGTCGCGGCCCTTCTTTAATTTATTCAGTCCGTTTGCTCGGACGATTTAAGGGCTATCCATGAATTTTAAGCATTTAAATGCTGAGGGCACAGAAGTGTGCTCCTTGGCTCTCACCCATCTTTGGGCTGAGGTTTACGGAATTGATCAACGTGGCTCGGGTACTTGCTCGGCTGACGATTGGTGCAAATTAATTGACCAGGCAACTCATGCTGCATTCGAGAAGGGCGCCAAGTCTGTTATTTTCAGGGTGATCGAGAAACCCAGCTCTGATGAACTAATTCAACATCTCCCTATTTTCGGATTTAAGTTTAAAGAAGGCAGATACGAATATCGTGCATTCTTGTCTGACTTACCTGACGACAACGGCTCACCACTGATTTGGAAAACAGCCAGGGGTCTCGGATGGACAGATGAACAAATCGGTGAGTTTCTACGCACTGTCGCCGAAGGCGCACTAGATTTTGACCCAGCCGAAGATCCACTTACGCATATGCAGGACTGGTTAAAGGATCCAGTTTTGATTTCAGGGCCCGATTGCATCTCGGTTGGATTCATTGACGGACGACCAACTGCGCTGGTCGTCGCGCAAGTGAACCCGCGAACCCTGTGGTCACGACTTTCATACATGGGACTGATCCCTAAAGCCCGCGGTTTAGGTCTTGGTAAATGGATTCACCGCCGTGGCTTCACAATGCTGAAAGAACAGGGCGGCGATCTTTACCACGGTGGGACGAACAGCCAAAACGAAGCCATGATCCGGCTCTTTAAAAGCCACGGTTGTCGCCCCTATCACCGAATGCAGGAGTGGGTCCGGAAACCGCAGCGGGAGGAGTCTTGATGAAACAGAGCGTATTCAAAACACGACGTCTCATCATTAGGCCATTTCGTAAAGCGGATTTCAAAACCTGGTTTACCGCCTATGTTGAGTGCGGGCCCGCGCAAAGTCGATGGGATCACGGGCCATACCCAGCTAAGAAATCGACACCCAAGCATTTTGAACGATTCCGTAAACGGATGAATGATTTGGCCAAAGCCGACGACTACTACCGCTACGGAGTTTTTGAAAAAAAGAGCGGACAGCTTGTCGGGCACGTCGACTTCGATATCTTTCTGCGATCGACTCATCAGTTTGCAAACTTTGGATACATCATCCACAACGCCTACTGGGGTCGCGGATTTGGCCAAGAAGCAGCGCGAGCGGGACTTCGGATCGGTTTTCAAGAGCTGAAACTGAACCGCCTCGAAGCCGCGATCAACCTCGACAATCGTAAATCAATTCGGTTGGTGAAGGCGATCGGGATGAAGCGCGAGGGTATCAAGCGCCGGTATTGGTTTGAAGATGGCAAATGGGTCGATCATTTGATCTACGTCGCAAATCCAGAAGACATTGGCTTTCGCGCAAAGAAACCGTTCTGATTATGATCAGGTCGGGGAGTCTATTAATTCCCCGATCCTTCTGGTTTGCGCCCTATGCTGGATCTTTACCATCCTTCAGAATAGCGTCTCACGACCCCGCCCAAGCCTTTTGGGACAGCTTAAAAGAAGCGGCAGGATGACATGCCCGCTAAACCTTGACCGCCAAATGGCTAAGTCAGGAAACGAACCTTTTGTAATTGCCGCGATCCAAGTAGTTTCGCAGGTTATCTCGTAATGCCAGCGGCTAGCTCGCCAGCTTCGTGCCTGTTGGCAAGCATGGCAGCCCAATATACCAATTAGATGCATACGCTCACTACGACCCATTGAACTTTGCCATTGACATCATTTAGCCATTTTGCTAAATGAATCTGGTGAGCAAGAGCCGCGCTGAAAAAGAATTAGAAGATTTTGATGCTGTATTCTCGGCTTTGGCTCATGAGGCACGCCGTCGAGTGCTAGTGGTTTTACTGGGCCGTGGCGGCGAGATGACTGCTGGCCAAATCGTAGAGCGCTTTCACTGCAGTTGGCCGACCATGACCAGACACCTGCAGATTCTTGAGGAAGCGGGCCTGATTCGGGTCGAAAAGATAGGTCGTGAACGTCATTATTTTTTGAACCGCCAGCATCTGCGCGGAGTCGTGGGAAGTTGGCTTAACTGGTTTGTAGAGGAGAAGAAATCATGAGTAAACCTGAGGTTGTCATCGCAATGTATCGCCCGAAAGAGGGCAAGCTAACAGAGCTGGAAGCCCTGGTAAAAAAACATTTCAGCACGCTCAAAGAGTACGGTCTCACAACTGAGCAAGCGCCATTTATTGGTCGATCTGGAGATGGAAGTATTCTGGAAATCTTTGAATGGGCTTCTCGAAGTGCCGCAGAAAAGGCGCATGATCATCCAGCCGTCGCCAAGATTTGGGAAGCGATGGCGGTTGTTTGTGAGTTTGGCCGCCTGGAACAACTAGCTGAAGCCAAAAATCGTTTCCCCCATTTTCCAAGAGCGTTTTAAGGAGTCTTCATGGGTCATAAAAGCACTGCCGAGCTAGAAGGCATTCTCACTTCAATCACCGCTGACTTTTCTAACGTCACTGCAAAGAAGATGTTTGGGTGTCATGCTCTGTGGGCTAAAGGTAATGTTTTCGCCCTAGTGTGGAAACACGGAAGAATTGGCTTAAAACTCCCCGATGATGCTTCTTATTCAGAGCTGATAGGTGTTACCGGATCGGAGCCTTGGAAAGCTGGGCCGATGAAAA